>NZ_LT630003.1:4402500-4587500 GCF_900105615.1 Lacrimispora sphenoides JCM 1415
AATGCCGCGGTGAATACGTTCCCGGGTCTTGTACACACCGCCCGTCACACCATGGGAGTTGGTAACGCCCGAAGTCAGTGACCCAACCGTAAGGAGGGAGCTGCCGAAGGCGGGACTGATAACTGGGGTGAAGTCGTAACAAGGTAGCCGTATCGGAAGGTGCGGCTGGATCACCTCCTTTCTAAGGAAGAAGAAGTAAGGGTTTTATATACTGTTGAGTCTTAAGTTTTCAAAGAAGTAAAAATGAATATGGAAACACCAAGAAGACAAAAGATTTCTGGTGCCGATGCGCTTAGGGGAGACACCCGTTCCCATCCCGAACACGATGGTTAAGACTTAAGCGGCCGATGGTACTATGCTGGAGACGGCATGGGAGAGCAGGTGGGTGCCAGATTACTTTAAAAAAATTCACTCTAGCGAGTGTTTTATATAGAACGGACATGTTCCAATGGGCGGAGGGAAAAGCGAAGCCTGTGTTAAAGAATGTGTTAACCTGATTCAGCAGGGCAGTGCTGTTTTATATAGCTGGTTTTTACCAGTGATTCGTGGGTTCGAGTCCATCGAGCAAGCGAATGACTGATAAACTTCAGTCAGGTGATGCCAAAAGAAAGTATTTATTGCTTTTGATGACATCGTGTATGTACCTTGAAAACCACATATTGAAATATATCTAGATAGAGTTTTTATATGTTAAAGTATAAAGACGACATCAAGACATCCGAGGTGTTACATCGAACGATGTAACCAAACAAAACTCGTTAAAGTAACCGTAACGTACGGTGAAATAACAAACCTAAGACCAGAGATACAACGCTATGTATCTTAGATTAGTAACCCGCACCCGCAGGTGAACATCGAATTGGTTAAGCTAATAAGAGCGCAGGGTGGATGCCTTGGCACTAAGAGCCGATGAAAGACGTGATAAGCTGCGAAAAGCTTCGGGGAGGAGCAAATATCCTTTGATCCGGAGATATCTGAATGGGGAAACCCAACTGAGCAAACCTCAGTTGTCGTATGGTGAATACATAGCCATACGTCGGGAACCCGGGGAACTGAAACATCTAAGTACCCGGAGGAAAAGAAAGAAAACTCGATTTCCAAAGTAGCGGCGAGCGAAATGGAAGGAGCCTAAACCAGTATGCGTGCATACTGGGGTTATGGACTGCAATAAGTGAGACGATTTGTTACCAGAACGGTCCTGGAAAGACCGGCCATAGAAAGTGAAAGCCTTGTATGGGAAAGCAATAGTCAGCGAGCAGGATCCAAAGTACCACGAGACACGAGAAACCTTGTGGGAATTCGGGGGGACCACCCCCCAAGGCTAAATACTACTTAGTGACCGATAGCGCATAGTACTGTGAAGGAAAGGTGAAAAGGACCCCGGGAGGGGAGTGAAAGAGAACCTGAAACCCTGTGTTTACAAGCTGTGGAACCACGTTAAAGGTGGAACCGCGTACTTTTTGTAGAACGGTCCGGCGAGTTACCGTTACTGGCAAGGTTAAGCACTTAAGGTGTGGAGCCGAAGGGAAACCAAGTCTTAATAGGGCGTTGAGTCAGTAAAGGTAGACCCGAAACCGGGTGATCTACCCATGTCCAGGTTGAAGTTTCCGTAAAAGGAAATGGAGGACCGAACGCACATCCGTTGAAAAGGGTGGCGATGAGGTGTGGGTAGGGGAGAAATTCCAATCGAACCCGGAGATAGCTGGTTCTCCTCGAAATAGCTTTAGGGCTAGCCTCGTATTAGTCTGCCGGAGGTAGAGCACTGAATTTCCTAGGGGGCGTCAAAGCTTACCAAAGAATATCAAACTCCGAATGCCGGCCAGATGATGTACGGGAGTCAGACTGCACGAGATAAGTTGGGTAGTCAAAAGGGAAAGAGCCCAGACCACCAGCTAAGGTCCCAAAGTGCGTGTTAAGTGGAAAAGGATGTGGGATTTCACAGACAACTAGGATGTTGGCTTAGAAGCAGCCACACATTCAAAGAGTGCGTAATAGCTCACTAGTCGAGAGGTCCTGCGCCGAAAATGTCCGGGGCTGAAACACGACACCGAAGCTGTGGAATGTATATTTATATACATTGGTAGAGGAGCATTCTTAACGCACAGAAGCATTACCGTAAGGAGATGTGGAGTGTTAAGAAGAGAGAATGCCGGAATGAGTAGCGAGATGGAGGTGAGAATCCTCCAGGCCGAATATCTAAGGTTTCCAGAGTAAAGCTGATCTGCTCTGGGTAAGTCGGGGCCTAAGGCGAGGTCGAAAGACGTAGTCGATGGACAACAGGTTGAAATTCCTGTACCGCATATTATCAGAACTGTGGGGACACAGAACCGAAGAAGAACCCGGGAATGAAAAGACCGGGGCAAGCACTGGACTGGCTGGAATGGCAAATCCACCCAGCAACAGGAAGGTGTGACGCGTACCGAACATAAGTAGGGAAGTCTTCGTAGGGGCTGTCAAGAAAAGCCGCTATTGTGTAATATGTGCCCGTACCGTAAACCGACACAGGTGGATGAGGAGAGAATCCTAAGGCCGGCGGGAGAAGCATTGTTAAGGAACTCGGCAAAATGACCCCGTAACTTCGGGATAAGGGGTGCCTGGGAAACCAGGCCGCAGAGAATAGGCTCAAGCAACTGTTTAGCAAAAACACAGGTCTATGCAAAACCGAAAGGTGAGGTATATGGGCTGACGCCTGCCCGGTGCTGGAAGGTTACGAGGAGGGGTTAGCGGCAACGCGAAGCTCTGAATTTAAGCCCCAGTAAACGGCGGCCGTAACTATAACGGTCCTAAGGTAGCGAAATTCCTTGTCGGGTAAGTTCCGACCCGCACGAAAGGC
The DNA here is from genome assembly GCF_900105615.1 of Lacrimispora sphenoides JCM 1415. NCBI lineage: Bacteria > Bacillati > Bacillota > Clostridia > Lachnospirales > Lachnospiraceae > Lacrimispora > Lacrimispora sphenoides. Next base: position 4,405,334 of record NZ_LT630003.1, read on the forward strand.
GTAATGATTTGAGCGCTGTCTCAACAATGCACCCGGTGAAATTGAAGTACCAGTGAAGATGCTGGTTACCTGCGCCAGGACGGAAAGACCCCATGGAGCTTTACTCCAGCTTGATACTGGGATTCGGTACTGCATGTACAGGATAGGTGGGAGGCTAAGAAGATAGGACGCCAGTCTTATCAGAGCCGATGTTGGGATACCACCCTTGCGGTATTGGATTTCTAACCTGCAGCCATGACCTGGCTGGGGGACAATGTCAGGCGGGGAGTTTGACTGGGGCGGTCGCCTCCGAAAGGGTATCGGAGGCGCTCAAAGGTTCCCTCAGAATGGACGGAAACCATTCGAAGAGTGCAAAGGCATAAGGGAGCTTGACTGCGACACCGACGGGTGGAGCAGGTAGGAAACTAGGACTTAGTGATCCGGTGGTATAAAGTGGGATTGCCATCGCTCAACGGATAAAAGCTACCCTGGGGATAACAGGCTTATCACTCCCAAGAGTTCACATCGACGGAGTGGTTTGGCACCTCGATGTCGGCTCATCGCATCCTGGGGCTGTAGTAGGTCCCAAGGGTTGGGCTGTTCGCCCATTAAAGCGGTACGCGAGCTGGGTTCAGAACGTCGTGAGACAGTTCGGTCCCTATCCGGCGTGGGCGTAGGATATTTGAGAGGAGCTGTCCTTAGTACGAGAGGACCGGGATGGACTGACCTCTGGTGTATCTGTTGGCTATCAAAGCCATGGCAGAGTAGCCAAGTCGGGAAGGGATAAACGCTGAAGGCATCTAAGCGTGAAGCCCCCCTCAAGATGAGATATCCCATCGCAAGAGTAAGACCCCTTGAAGACGACGAGGTAGATAGGGCAGAGGTGGAAGCATGGCAACATGTGCAGCTGACTGTCACTAATAGGTCGAGGGCTTAACCAGGTTGGTTTAGGTAAGAGGAAGAACGGATGAAAATAGATATGTAGCAATGTGTGGTTTTGAGGGTATATGCAACAGCCTTCAAAAAAGGTTTGGCCTGGTGGCTCAGCTGGTTAGAGCGCCGCCCTGTCACGGCGGAGGTCGTGGGTTCGAATCCCATCCGGGTCGTTTGAAAACTAAATTTTGTATATGGGATCTTAGCTCAGCTGGGAGAGCATCTGCCTTACAAGCAGAGGGTCATAGGTTCGAGCCCTATAGGTCCCATTCAGTATGCAAAGCAACACGCATGAGAAGATTTGTGCCGATGTGGCTCAATTGGCAGAGCAGCTGATTTGTAATCAGCAGGTTATCGGTTCGAGTCCGATCATCGGCTTGCATCACTTTAATAAAATATGGATGGGTTCCCGAGTGGCCAAAGGGGGCAGACTGTAAATCTGTTGCGACACGCTTCGATGGTTCGAATCCATCTCCATCCATTTAGTGATTAAAATCTTAATCACTGCATATACTATAATTGAATAACGCGGGGTGGAGCAGTCTGGAAGCTCGTCGGGCTCATAACCCGAAGGTCGCAGGTTCAAATCCTGCCCCCGCAATTTTTTTTGACTAATTTTATAAAAACGTGTACTAATGAAAGTACATAGGCCCAGATAGCTCAGTTGGTAGAGCAGAGGACTGAAAATCCTCGTGTCGCTGGTTCGATTCCGGCTTTGGGCATATGGGATACTAGCTCAGGTGGTAGAGCACTTGACTTTTAATCAAGTTGTCCGGGGTTCGAGTCCCCGGTGTCTCAGGACAAGCCTTGAAACAGAAATGTTTCAGGGCTTTTTATTTGCTATCATCATTCATCAAATTCTACAATCACATAATATCCCCGGTCATTGTGTTTTATCTCTTTGACAATGCCGTGATCAGATTTAATCCGGTCACGTCCTACGTAGCAGCCGGACATGGCCACTGCAGGGTCTATGATATAGCTATAGCTGCTGGTTCCTTCCCTTTCTATGATCTGAACTTCATCTCCGGCTTTAACCAGACCGGGACGCTCCATCTTAAATTCGATTAATCTCATAATATAACCATCTCCTTTTTCATTTCCAAAATTATATTATAGCTCTGCGAGAAAAAATTGTAAAGAGAGGATAAGGATGCTATACTAAAAGAGTCGGTTTATAAAGAAAAATGTAAAAAGAACAGGGAATGAGCCCAGTGGTTTATGCAGACGAAAGGCGGTTCATACTATGAATGTTACACCGAATTTATTAAAAAAGTTAATGGAATATGGAGAATCGGATTTTTATCCTTTTCACATGCCGGGACATAAAAGGCAGTATCATGGATCCTTTGCCGATAATTTTCCAAATCCTTTTTCCATAGATATTACGGAGATCGATGGTTTTGATAACCTGCACCATCCGGAAGGGATTTTAAAGGAGTCTATGGAATGGGCTTCCAGGGTATACGGGAGCAGCAGAACGTATTATCTTGTTAATGGAAGCAGCAGCGGGATCCTTAGTGCCATAAGCGGGACCGTATCAAGGGGTGGAACCATTCTTATGAGCAGAAACTGTCATAAGTCAGCGTTTCATGGAGTTTTCCTCAATCAGTTAAGCGCGGAATATATTTATCCACAAATTATACCTGAATTCGGTATTCAAGGTGGATTACTTCCGGAAAAAATCGAAGAGATGTTGATGAGCAATCGGAAGATTCAAGCGGTGTTTATTGTATCTCCAACTTATGATGGCATTGTATCTGATATTAAGGCCATTGCAGAGGTAGCTCATAAATTCCGCCTGCCACTCATTGTGGATGAAGCTCATGGAGCACACTTTTCCTTTGGAAGAGAGGTAGGATTTCCGGTTTCTGCTTTAGAACTTGGAGCGGATGTGGTGATTCAGAGCCTTCATAAAACTCTTCCTTCTTTTACTCAGACGGCTGTTATGCACGTAAAGGAAGGATATGTGGATATGGGGAGATTGGATCGCTATGTGCATATGTATCAGACCAGCAGCCCCTCCTACGTGCTGATGGCAGGGATCGAGGGCTGTATACGGTATATGGCCGGGGAAGGGCTGGAGCAGATGAGGATCTTTTCCGATAGAATAGGAGAGGTCCGAACGGCTTTGTCTAGTATGAAACACCTAAGGCTTCTTACGGATCAGGAAAAGGGGATGAATGGAATCTTTGATATGGATCTCTCTAAAATCATTGTTTCCACAAGAGGTACGGAGAAATCAGGAGCCTGGCTGGATGACAAACTGAGAGAGGAATATCATCTGGAGATGGAAATGTGCGGTTCAGACTATGTGACTGCCATAACGACACTTGCTGATACGCAGGAAGGTCTAAAACGGCTGTGTAAAGCTCTGCTTCATATTGATTCCGTGCTTTCTGCTGAGGAAGGCTGTGAAGATGAGAATTGCTTATATCAGGGGCTGGAGAGAATGCCGGAATGCCGGTTGAGCATTGCCCAAGCGATGGATGAACCGAGGCGAAGGATGGCTATTCCTGACTGCGAGGGTAAGATATCAGCAGAATTTGTTTACGTGTATCCCCCGGGGATACCCATCGTTGTACCAGGTGAGGTTTTAAAAAAGGAATCCATTGATCTGATTATGAAGTATAAAGAGCTTGGCCTTGCAGTTCAGGGGATGGAAGATGAAGAATCCAGAGAGCTTTTTGTGGTTGATGAAGCTGGAATAAATGTTAGATAGATTAAAAGATAAAATAAAAGTTAAAATAAAAGATAAAAAAGATAGGATAAAAGATGGAGCAGATAATATGGGCAAAATATTCTATGTAATGGGAAAAAGTGCTTCCGGAAAAGATACAGTTTATAAAAGACTTTTAAAGAGGCTTCCCCAATTAAAGAAAGTAGTTTTATATACCACCAGACCGATTCGGGATGGAGAAAAGGATGGGGTGGAATATTATTTTACTACCAGTGATAAGCTGGAGGAATTCCGAAAAGAACACAGGCTTATTGAGGAGAGGACTTATGAAACTGTTTATGGTCCGTGGAGCTATTTTACTGTTGATGACGGTCAGATCAATTTAGCCGGGAATAATGGATATCTGATGATCGGAACCCTGGAATCTTATGAAAAGACAAGGGCTTATTTTGGAGAGGATAGGTTGTTTCCTATTTATATTGAGGTTGAGGATGGAGACCGGCTTTTGAGAGCTATTAAACGAGAGAAGGGACAGAAGACACCTAAATATAGGGAACTTTGCAGAAGGTTTCTGGCGGATGAAGAGGATTTTAAAGAAGAAAATCTACTTAGATGCGGAATACATAAGAGATTCTGCAACCAGGAGCTGGAATCTTGCCTGGATGAGATCGTAAATGCCGTGACCGCAGAGATAGAATGAGTTGATCTTCCCCACTTCATTGCCGGAAAGGCATAAGTGGGGGGCTTACTTGATGAAGTTAAAATAAGCATGAAAGAGTTATGGAATTCCATAGCGCCTTTCATGCTTATTTTAAGGTTAAGCTTTTATTTAGCTGCAAGCCGTTTCGCCTTTGCTTCCATACGTGTCCTTGTTACATCGATAAATACAGCGGCGATGATAACCAGACCGATCACAATATATTGTACGGAACTGGAGGTATTTAAGAGTGTTAAACCATTTCGAATGGTAGAAATCATCAGGGCGCCGATTAAAGTTCCCCAGATGGTTCCTTTTCCTCCCATAAAGGAGGCACCGCCAATAATACATGCCGCAATGGCATCCGTATCATATGGTGAGATGGCAGCAGAAGGATTGGCAACAGCGGATCGTCCGACTATAACCAGTGCGGCAATGGAGCACATAAAACCGGATAAGCTGTAAACAAAAATCAGTATATTATCGGAATTGATTCCGGAAAGCCTGGCAGCTTCCGGATTACCGCCTACGCAGTAAATCATTCTTCCAAGTGCGGTTTTGTTTAAAAAGAAATGATATACGATATAGATTAATATTAAAATGATAAAGCAAAGTGGGATCCCGGAGAATCCGCCGGATACTTTAAATAAGTTGCTGGAGCCTAAAAATGTAACGGCAGCCGGAAAGTCGGAGATTGTCTTTGTTGAGACCACCAGCAGTGCCAGTCCGCACAGTACGTTTTTCATACCCAGGGTTGAAACGAAAGGATGGGGAAGATGCATTTTTGTGAGCAGGATGCCGTTTAAGAATCCAACGGAAATTCCGGTTATGATACAGACCAGGATTAATACCAGAGAGTTTGTAATGCCGAAGGATGATTTCAGCATACCCATCATACACGCGCACAGGATTGCATTTGCACCAACGGATAAGTCGATGCCTGCCGTAATCAGTACCACCAGCATGGCTGCGGAAATCAGCCCGTTAACAGCCGTTTGTCTTAGAATATTCATCATATTATTGAGTGTAAAAAATTTATCAGTTGCCAGTGATAAAACAATGAACAAAAGAACCAAGGCCAGTAAAGGAGCCACCTTTCCTATAATATCTTTCATTTTCTTCGTCTTCATCGAATTTCGCCTCCCCAAGCCGCTTTCATGATTATTTCCTGATTCAGGACATCTGTTTTTCTCGAAAGTTCACCCATGACTTTTCCTTCCCTCATGACGATTACCCGGTCACTCATTCCTATGATCTCCGGTAATTCGGAAGAAATCATGATAACACATTTTCCGGCACGGACCAGACGGTTCATGATGTTATAAACTTCGACCTTAGCACCTACGTCAATTCCTCTGGTCGGTTCATCAAATATGTAGATGTCCGCGTTTGTATTGATCCATTTTCCGATGACCACTTTTTGCTGATTGCCGCCTGACAGCTGCCCCACCACCTCATCGGCGGTGGGAGTTTTTATTTTCAAGTCACTGATATTTTCTTCGGCCAGCTGATCGATCTGTTTCTCATCAAAGAACAGGCCTTTCGTACAGCGTCTCATATTACTTAAGATCAGGTTTGTTCGGACTGATTGGGAAAGAACAAGTCCCTGCCCTTTGCGGTCTTCTGTTAAAAATGCCATCCCGCAGCGGATACCGGCTTTTGGAGACTTTATGGCCACTTTCTCCCCATTTACATAAATATCTCCGCTGTCATATGGGTCAGCACCGAATACAGCCCGGAATGTTTCGGTTCTGCCGGCGCCTACTAAACCGGCAAAACCGAGGATTTCTCCATGGTTTGCATGAAAGCTCACATCCCTTAATACACCTGCGGAGTTTAAATGCTCTACCCGGAGGGCTTCCGTACCGGTCTCCGCATCAATTTTCGGATATTGATTATCCAATGTTCTGCCTACCATGGCTGAGATCAGCGAATCGTTATCTAATTCATCCGTATTTTTTGTCAGGATGTGTTCTCCATCTCGCATGACTGTAACGCGGTCGCATAGCTCAAAGAGCTCCTCCAGCTTATGGGAGACAAAAAGAATAGCAATACCTTTTTCTTTTAAGGAACGGACTGTTTTCATTAACTGTTCCACTTCCTTTTCCCCAAGGCTGGATGTAGGTTCATCCATGATGATGAGTTTTGCATCGATCAGGACAGCTTTTGCAATTTCCACCATTTGCTGGATTCCCATACCATAGGAACCGCATTCTTTTTTTACAGCAATGTCCTGACCCAGGGAAAGCATAACTTCATGGGCTATTTCATGCATTTTGGTATAATCCAGAAACGGGCTGCCTTTCTTATTAATTGCTTTGTTAATAAAAATATTGTCTGTGACAGATAGAAGTTTAACAATATTTAATTCTTGATATACACAGGCAATACCGGCAGTTGCAGCTTCATTTGGATTCTTAAATGAAACCTTGTTTCCTTCGATGTAAATGGTGCCTTCTTCCGGAATATGTACACCGGTCAGTACCTTGATCAGGGTGGATTTACCGGCGCCGTTTTCACCGATCAGACCGTGGATCTCTCCAGGCCTGATTTGTAATGACATGTTTCGCATTGCTACTACACCAGGGAAGCGTTTTGTTACACCTTTCAGCTCAACCAAATAATTACTCATAATGCCTACAAACCTTTCTGTACATATTCAAATGGATTATTTCAGGTAGCCTTTCAGTGTTGTTAAGTATTCTTCTGCATTGTCTGCTGTAATGACTTCACAGCCGGTATCTACGAATGTATCAACGGTCTCTCCCTTTATCGCCTTAAGGGCTGTTTCAACCGCCTGATAGCCCATGGTATAAGCAGCCTGTGCACAGGTGGCCGTGATGTTGCCGTCAATGATATTCTGGACACCGCTTTGGTTGCCGTCGAAACCAACGATAATGACGTCCTTTAAACCAAGCTGTTTTACGGCATTGGATGCGCCTGCAGCCGTATCATCGTTGTGGCAGCATACGATCTGAATATCTCCGTTCTGAGCGGTTATGATATTTTCCATTACATTTGCAGCCGTATCCGGATTGGATTGGGCATACTGTATGGAAACAACCTCTACACCATTTTCTTCCAGAGCTTTTATATATCCTGCCTGACGGGCATCGCTGGTGGCATTGCCCTCAACGCCTCCGATAATAGCGGCTTTTGCACCTTTTCCGGCTTTTTTAGCTGCGAATAAACCACCCTGGTAAGCTGCGTTGTCGTTACCGGTTCCCACGAAGGAGACCTTTCCTGGTATTTCCGCATCAGTGTCAACGGTGATAACAGGAATTTTAACATCTCCGATTACACTTGCTACAGAGTCTGATTGAAGGGGGGAGATGACAAATGCATCTACACCGCCGGAGAGCATGGTTTCGATCATATTGTTCTGTTCATCATAAGCAGTTTCAGAGGCCGGACCCTGCAGATCAACCTTAACCCCTAAATCCTTGGAGGCCGCTTGAACACCTGCCGCAACATATCCCCAGTATTCACTGGAAAGTGTTTTCAGAATAACGCCAACGGTGATATCCCCGGAAGCAGTTTTTTCTGTTGCAGTTGGCTGTGAAACAGTCTTTTGTTCCCCGCAGCCAGTTACGGAAGCCAGTATAGCAGATACTAACAGCATGGATAAAATCTTTCTTTTCATTACTTTTAATCTCCCTTCCTACTCTCAATCGTTTTGATAGGTACAATGAATGATATGTGTTTGTTATTTTAACAGTAAAAAGAGGATGAAACAATGGTATATTTTGTGCTAAATGGGGGTGTATTTTTCGAAATCAGCTTTTTTATAATAAAAAAAGCCTTATTATTTTTAAAAATAAGACTTTTTTATGGTTAAAGTTTACAACAAACTTCCATTTGAAAGAGTTAATCCATTGCTATTGCTCCATTGTGAAAGGTAATATTCTTACCTTCCATGGTGTAAGCTTCTGCAATCTGGTTCGTAATGATGATTACAGAGATTCCTGACTTCAAAACTTCTTTCAGCAGGTTAATGGTGATCTGACGCATTTGAAAATCAACGGAGGAAAATGGTTTTATGCATACCAGGACCAGCGGCCGAACAAAAATCCAGCGGTAATATAAAAGCTTTAGTTTGCATTCATCACTGACCGAGTATGTTTTTTTCATCAATTCCTCTTCGCTGAATATTCCATCTAACAGGTACCGGGTCATCTTTCTGTATTTTTTTCTCAGAAAGAACTTTTTTTTATTTCGCTGGATCATAAACGTCATGTGGTCTAAAACGGTCATATCGGCGAACAGCATTTCTTCCATTGGCCTTGCTTCGATGAAGGCGATGCCATCCCGGATGGACTGGTGAACGGATTGAAAGGAATATTCTTTTCCGTTTAATAAAATTTTACCTGCTTCAAATCCACATTCTCCCTGCAGAATTGGAAGGATATTTCTGCATTCTGCAGAATCCAGGTCCAATATGTTTAAAACTTCTCCTGCATTTAACGATAGAGTAAAAACGGGAAGATCCGGCAGCTTTACATTTTGGAATTCAAGAACCGTTTTTTTATCAATCTGCTTTTGTAATAAGTCATTTCTTTTTAAGGTGTTTTTTCTGGTCTTTTCAAACAATTCCATATAGGTCTGAAATTTAGAGAAATCTTCCCGGTTCATATGGCCGATGGTCCTGCCGTTTTTGATAATCGTTATTTCATCGGCATATTTGTATAATTTGGTGGAGCTGTTTACAATGTAGAGGAACGTCATACCCCGGTCTTTTAATTTTGTCACCAGAGCAAAGAAGTTTTTGAGCTGCTCTTCTGTCATGATCATTTCGATATCCGTTATAACGGCCAGACTGCATCCGGAGACATAAGCGCGCATTAACTCGGCTTGTTTCTGCATGCCGGGGTCCAGCATGTGGGCTTTAGCAAGCAGGGGAATGGAAATATCCCAATCCTTAAAGAGTTTCGGAGCGTGCCTGCAGAGAGGATTTACCCGGCTCCAGAAGGGGACCCTGCCGCTGGCCACGAAAATGTTCTCAGCGACACTCAGCTCAGAAAAGATTCCTTTGTTGCGGCCGATAAATGCAGTCTGCTTTAACATCTGTTCCTGAATTTTGGAGGATACTATTTTTTCCCCTTTATAATAGGACCAGCCGTAGCCTGGTTTTAAGTTTCCGTACAGAAGCTGCAGGAAATATTCTTTTTCAATGGTATTGTTGACGATGACACAGCAGATTTCTCCCTCAAATGCCCGAAAGAAGAGTCCATTTAAATAAGCCTGGCCATCCATGGAACAGTGTATATTTTCATAACGGATCACTTCTTTTTTCATCATCCAATCCCTTCTGTCTGCTCAAACATATAAGGAAGTGTGAGACATACTTCGGTTCCGATTCTGGGAGTGCTTAAAATGTGGATGCCATATTCGTCACCCATGAGAAGACGGATTCTGGAATTTACATTTATGAGTGCGATTCCTCCCTTTCCTCCTTCATTGGCGGAACTGTCATTGGCATCCATTCGGGAAAGCTTTTCATTGAGGCAGCCAAGCCTGGCTTCTTCAATGCCGATCCCGTCATCAACCACGGAAAGATAAAGTACGGTATCACTGTGCTCGATGTCAATGACAATGGTTCCCCCTGAAACCTTAGGTTCCAATCCGTGTTTAATGGCATTCTCCACGATTGGCTGGAGAGTTAGCTTGGGGATCCGGGTTTTTAAAATTTCTTCATCATCCAGGGGCAATTTGATTTTTAATTCCAGCTTATCATCAAAGCGGTATTTCTGTATTAAAAAATAATTTTCTACATTGTTAAGCTCTTCCTGAAGGGTGCTGAGACTCTCCATTTTTGAAGTTGTATAGCGGAAGAATACAGCAAGAGCCTCTGTGATCTTTCCGATTTCCGGGACTCCCGCCATAATCGCATCGGAACGTATGGATTCCAGTACATTATAGAGGAAATGAGGGTTGATCTGATTTTGTAGGGCTAAGTATCTTGCCTGCTGTTTGGCATTTTCCATTATTTTATCCTTGTCCAGGATGGTGTGTACCTTTAAAAGCAGGGCATCTGTATCCGGTGAGATTCCTTCCAGATTTTTAAATATTTCGGTAAAAATAATCCCATCGTTGAAAAGCTCTATTTTTTTCCGGATGGTCCGAAAGGGTTCTAAAATCATAATTTTACCTATAGCAAGCATGAGGAAAAAGGATAACAGCATACTCCACGCCATAACTGTATATAGGATGGATTCCGTCAATTCCGGCCTAAGCAGAATCAGAAAGAACAGGATCAGGGCAAGACAGCTCCATGAAATCATGGCTCTTATCCAGATCAGAATCCGTTTTTTTAACCATTGTTTTTTCAAAGGATCTCCTCCCCTTTTCAGCGTTCCAGAAACATTTTGCGGTATTCATTGGGAGAGACGCCCAGCGCCTTTTTAAACTGTTTGGTAAAAAATTTGATATCACTGTAACCAACCAGTTCCGCTACTTCGCTTACGTTCCGCTCTTTTTCCACCAGAAGCTTTTTGGCGGCCTCTATCCTTACCATCTGTATATATTCGGTCAGTGTTTTCCCTGTTTCTTTTTTAAATAAGTATGAAAAATAGGTATAGCTGAAACCGGCGTTTTTTGCCAGCTCTTCCAGCTTTATTTGAACGCCCTTGTTTTTTTCTATATAGTGCTTGGCATAAGCAACCGGTTTTATTTCCCTGCTTTTTAAATGGCTCAGAACTTCAAGCAATGATTTTGTAAGGGTCTCTTCCAGGAGTTCAAAAGCCTGGTCAAGGCTGATGCAATGCTCATACATTTCAGAGAAGTAAGCGGCTTTTCCGCTTTTGTCCAGAGAGGCATCAAGAAGTTCAAACCAGTCCAGATAATTATGGGCCAGCCGGAGCAGCTCCATTTTAATATCAAGCCCGGAGATGTTTTTTTCCGTTTGCATGATTTGTTTTGCATCATTTAAGCAGCTTTTTATTTCTTCCGGTTCAAAGGATTCCGGTCTGTCTTCTAACAGCCTGGAAATCTCTGCGGTTAAGGAGTTCTTTTCTTCTGATCCGGCAGCAGGCGCATTCAATTTCGACACCGTATTGGCATCCGTAAGGAGCCGGTTGTACATGGCGATCCGGCTGTACTGTATCTGCCTGATCAGTTCCTCGTCTGTATCCACCTGCTCTGTGATGATAGCTGAAAAGTATATCTTTGGAAATAGATCCTGAAGTCCCATGACCCGGTCTCTGACATGGTTTAAGGCCTTCATCAGTTCTTCCTTATCTGAAGGTTCATGGAACAGTAATAAAAATATTCCCTCTTCGGATGCCTCAATCGTTAAATCTCCTTCTTCAGAAGCAAATTCGACCTGAAGGATCTCAATCGTTTTATCAATTAAAAGCTGATAAGCATCTTTTGTAAAATCCTTATACTCAATATCCGGCTTCACAACCAGACACCGGCCGCCCTGGTTAACAACCCGGGACGGATTGATTTTTCGAACTTCTTTTAATACGGACTCAGGCTTTTCCTCCGGTTTTTGCTCCAATACCATTTTTAGAAATACCCGTTTAAACTCTCCGGAATAGTTTCTTATGGTTTCTTCTAAGTGCATCTGGACTTCCTGGCTGCTTTTCTGCTCCAAGGTTTCTTTGACCAGTTTTTTTAACGTACGGGTCAGGTCATCCTGGTTAATTGGCTTCAGCAAATAATCCCGTACTCCGTACCGGATTCCCTGTTGTGCGTATTGAAAGTCCTTATAGCCGCTTATGATAATGCATTTAAGAGAAGCATTCTGCTTCTTGGCCTCTTCAATCAGCTGGAGGCCATCCATACCCGGCATTCTGATGTCCGTAAGCAGAACGTCAGGTTTCTTTTCCTGAATCAGCTGAAATGCAGAAATGCCATCATAAGCAACCCCCAATAGCTTTACCCCTATCTCATCCCAGTCGATCAAATATTCTAAAAGCCTGCAGATTTTCTTTTCGTCGTCTGCTATTATTATTCCTAAAATTGAAATCATCCCCTATTGTTTTAATTCCGATACAAATACCTTCTCTTCTCAGTATACTTCACCGGGTTTATAATCTCAACTTAAAAAGTTTATGTGCTGAAAAATATTGACTGAAAATGTGCAGAAATGCGGGAAATGAGAAAGGATTTGCCAATACTTCTTTCTTGTGGTGATAAACGTTCTATGTTATAATTAGTTAAATTCGTTTTTCCGTTTTCAGAGACAGGGAGGACGGATTAGACAACAGTGACAGGGGGGTGCCTCTATGCCAGGGTTTAAAGATATCATCGGCCATGAGAGAATCAAAGAACATTTGCAAAAAGCCATTGAATCAAATCATGTTTCCCATGCGTACATTTTGACAGGGGAAGCGGGGATGGGGCGTAAGTCCCTGGCCAATGCATTTGCAATGACCCTTCTCTGTGAAAAGGGAAAGAGTGAGCCATGTATGCAGTGCCATGCATGCAAGCAGGTCATGAGCGAAAACCATCCGGATCTGATTTATTTATCCCATGAGAAGTCAGGAAGCATTGGCGTTGACGATATCAGGGACCAGATAAATAACACCATAATGATACGCCCTTATAGCAGTTACTATAAGATTTACATTGTGGATGAAGCGGAAAAGATGACGGTTCAGGCCCAGAATGCCCTGTTAAAGACGATTGAAGAACCTCCTTCTTATGCGGTTATTATGCTGCTTACGACCAATCAGGAGGCATTTCTTCCCACCATTCTTTCCAGATGTGTGCAGTTAAAGCTTAAGCCTTTGCAGGATTCGGTGGTAAGATCCTTTTTAACAGGATCTTTGGGAATCGCAGAGAGCAAAGCGGAGATTTATGCAGCATTTGCCAGAGGGAATCTTGGAAGGGCGATACATCTGGCTTCTTCTGAGGAGTTTCAGGTAATGTATAAGGAATTGATCCATATGCTGAAGCACATCAAGGATATGGATATTGTGGAGCTGCTTTTTTACATTAAGAAGATGAAAGATGAAAATCTGGATATCTATGACTGCCTTGATTTTATGCAGCTATGGTACCGGGATGTTTTAATGTATAAAGTGACTCAGGATATTAATCTTCTGGTTTTCAGGGAAGAATACAATACAATGAAAGAGATGAGCGCTGCCAGTGCTTATGATGGCATTGAGATGATATTAAAGGCCATTGACAAGGCCAGGATCCGTCTGGATGCCAATGTCAATACGGAGCTGGCTATGGAGCTCATGCTGCTTGTTATGAAGGAGAATTAATTTATGATAAAGGTAATAGGCGTTCGGTTCCGCAACGCAGGAAAAATTTATTACTTTGATCCCATGAGCCTGGAGGTACGGACCGGGGATCATGTAATTGTGGAAACTGCCCGGGGAGTAGAATATGGTTACGTTGTCCTTGGATGCCGGGAAGTGGAAGACGATAAAGTAGTTCAGCCCTTAAAGCCGGTGATCCGTATGGCAACCAAGGCTGACGATGAAGTGGAAAAAAGAAATCATGAAAAGGAAAAGGAAGCATTTAAGATCTGCAAAGAGAAGATCAGAAAGCACGGTCTTCAGATGAAGCTGATTGATGCGGAATATACCTTTGATAATAATAAGGTACTGTTTTATTTTACTGCGGACGGAAGAATCGATTTCAGGGAGCTTGTCAAGGATCTGGCTTCTGTATTCAAGACCAGGATCGAGCTTCGTCAGGTAGGAGTCCGGGATGAGACAAAGATCGTGGGAGGAATCGGCATCTGCGGAAGAACCTTATGCTGCCATTCCTACCTTTCAGAATTCATACCTGTATCCATTAAGATGGCAAAAGAGCAGAATCTGTCTTTAAATCCCACCAAGATATCCGGAGTTTGCGGAAGGCTTATGTGCTGCTTAAAGAATGAAGAGGAAACCTATGAGGAGCTTAACAGCAAGCTTCCCAATGTAGGTGATTTTGTGACAACGGATGACGGACTTAAGGGAGAGGTACATTCCGTAAGCGTTTTAAGGCAGCTGGTAAAGGTGGTTGTAACCATTAAGGATGAAAAAGAAATCCGGGAATACCGGGTGGATCAGCTGAAGTTTAAGCCCAGACGCCGTCGGGAGAAGGCTCAGGTAACAGATGAGGAGTTAAGGGCATTAGAGGCTCTTGAAAAGAAAGAAGGAAAGTCTAAGTTAGATGACAATTGATTTAAAAGAAAATGAACGTATAGATGATCTGCAAAGAAACGGATATCAGATCATACAGAACCGGGATGGGTTCTGCTTTGGTATGGATGCGGTTCTTCTTTCGGGCTTTGCGCTGGTAAAGCAGGGGGAAAAGGCGATAGATTTAGGGACAGGCACCGGGATCATCCCCCTCCTTTTGGAGGCTAAAAATCAGGGCCTTCATTATACCGGGCTGGAGATTCAGGAAGCGATGGCGGAAATGGCCAGAAGGAGCGTAGCCTTAAATCATCTGGAAGAAAAAATATCCATTGTTACGGGAGATATAAAGGAAGCCAGCCGTTTATTTGGCGCGGCTTCCTTTGACGTAGTGACCTCTAATCCCCCGTATATGAACGATTCTCACGGCCTTAAGAATCCGGAACTGCCTAAGGCCATTGCCCGTCACGAGGTGTTATGCACCCTTCATGATGTAACAAGAGAAGCAGCAAAGCTTTTGCGACCGGGCGGGAGGTTTTACATGGTACACCGGCCTCACCGGCTGGTTGAGATTATAACGGCTTTAAAAAGCTGTGGTTTGGAGCCAAAGCGGATGAAGATGGTTCATCCCTATGTGGACAGAGAAGCCAACATGGTTCTCATTGAAGCTGTAAGGGGAGGAAGATCCATGATCAAGGTGGAGGCTCCTGTTATTGTATATAAAGAACCAGGTGTGTATACGGATGAGATCTATACCATTTACGGGTATTGATGACGAAAAAGAGGAAACGGCTGGGAGCAGGAAAATTGGAAGAGAATAAAGGAAAGTTATTTTTGTGTGCAACGCCCATAGGGAATCTTGATGATATTACCCTGAGGGTTTTAAATACGTTAAAGGAAGTGGATTTGATCGCGGCGGAAGATACCCGACACAGCATCAAGCTTTTAAACCATTTTGATATTAAGACACCCATGACGAGCTACCATGAGTATAATAAGGTGGAAAAAGCCAGGTACCTGGTGGAGCAGATGAAACAAGGAGTTCAGATTGCCTTAATCACAGATGCAGGGACGCCGGGTATCTCGGATCCTGGAGAGGAACTGGTAAAGCAGTGCTATGAGGCAGGGATTGAGCTGACATCTCTTCCCGGACCGGCAGCCTGTATTACGGCTCTCACTCTTTCCGGGCTTGGTACCAGACGTTTTTCCTTTGAAGCGTTTTTACCGACGGATAAGAAGGAGAAGCAGTGGATTTTAGAGGAGCTTAAGGAAGAGACCAGGACCATGATCATTTACGAAGCACCTCACCGGCTTGTCAGAACCTTAAAGGAGCTTTATGAGGCTTTGGGAGACCGGAGGATCACCATTTGCAGGGAGCTTACGAAACGTTTTGAAACTGCGTTTCGAACAACCTTTTTGGAAGCCTTAAAGGCTTATGAAGAGGAAGATCCAAAGGGCGAGTGTGTCATCGTCATAGAGGGAAAGAGTATCAGGGAGAAAATAGAGGAAAGATCCATGGCTTCCCGGGAGATGTCCATGGAGGAACACATGGAGCTTTACGAAAGCCAGGGGATAGACCGGAAGGAAGCAATGCGCATGGTGGCAAAGGACAGGGGAATCAGCAAGAGAGAGGTTTATCAGTACCTGTTGAACCATGAATTGTAAAATTTCTCTTGACAATCTGCGTATCATTTTATAAAATTACTTTGATATTCAAAATATTTGAAATATAAAACAATCCAACGCGGCATGGTTCCCTCAGAGGTGGGAGACATGGATGGGGGAATTTATGACAACAAGAATAATAGGAACAGGTTCAGCTGTCCCGGAGCAAGTGGTAACCAATGACGATCTGGCAGGGTTTGTGGATACCAGTGATGAGTGGATAAGGACCAGGACCGGAATAAAGGAAAGACGGATCGCATCGGCGGAGTCGGGAACCTCTGATCTGGCCATTCAGGCTGCAAAAGAGGCGCTTATTAATGCCGATGTATCGGCAGATGAACTGGATATCATCATTTTAGCCACTTCTTCTGCGGACTGCTGTTTCCCCAGCGGCGCCTGTGAGGTACAGGCGGCAATCGGAGCTCACAGGGCAGCTGCTTTTGATTTAAGTGCGGCATGCTCCGGATTTGTTTATGCCCTAAATACAGTTCACGGCTTTATTAAGGCCGGGATCTACCGGACCGGGCTCGTGATCGGGGCGGATACCTTAAGTAAGCTGATAGACTGGAATGACAGAAGCACCTGTGTTCTGTTCGGGGATGGAGCCGGAGCGGCTGTCGTCCGGGCAGAAGAAAAGGGGATACTTCACATGACCATGGGAGCGGATGGCACCAGGGGAAGCGCTCTGGAATGCGGAGGAAGGACCACAGGAAACTTCCTCACTGGAGAGAAGCCGGAGCTTGGATATATGACCATGGACGGCCAGGAAGTGTTCAAATTTGCAGTCAAGACTGTGCCGGAGGCCATTAAACAGGTAGTGGAAGAAAGCGGAACCGACATAGAAGAAATTAAATATTTTATTCTGCATCAGGCAAATTACCGGATTTTTGAATCCATCGCAAAGCGGTTGAAGATACCTATGGAAAAATTTCCTACCAATCTGGAACGGTTTGGAAATACATCAGGAGCAACCATACCAATCCTTTTGGATGAGATGAACCGGGAAGGAAAGTTACAGCGGGGAGATAAACTCGTATTTGCCGGCTTTGGAGCAGGATTAACCTGGGGAGCCACTCTTTTGGAGTGGTAATGATTTCAGCTAATACTTTGAAACTCAAAGTAATAGAATAAAAATAATAAGAATGAAAATGAAAGAGGAGATTGAATGATGTTAGAGAAAATGCAGGAAATTATCGCAGAGCAGTTAAACGTGGAGGCAAGTAAAATTACCGCCGAATCCTCCTTCAAAGAGGACTTAGGAGCAGATTCTCTGGATTTGTTTGAGCTTGTTATGGCTCTTGAGGATGAGTATTCTGTTGAAATTCCATCTGAGGATTTAGAGAAACTGACTACGGTTCAGCAGGTTATGGACTATTTAAAAGCGAAGGGCGTGGAAGCGTAATGAAAACCAGAATTACCGAACTTTTGGGAGTGGAACATCCGATTATCCAGGGCGGTATGGCCTGGGTGGCTGAGCATCATCTGGCCGCTGCCGTGTCGGAAGCCGGAGGTTTAGGCCTCATCGGCGGGGCAAATGCTCCCGGCGAGGTGGTACGGGCGGAGATCCGCAAGGCAAAGGAACTGACGGGAAAAACCATCGGCGTCAATGTCATGCTGTTAAGCCCTCACGCAGAGGATGTGGCAAAGGTAGTGGTGGAGGAAGGCATCAAGGTGGTGACCACCGGAGCCGGAAACCCGGAAAAATATATGGATATGTGGAAGGCAGCAGGAATCAAGGTGATTCCGGTGGTGGCTTCTGTGGCTCTGGCAAAGAGAATGGAGAAATACGGCGCAGATGCAGTAGTGGCAGAAGGATGTGAATCCGGCGGCCATATCGGCGAACAGACGACCATGACGTTAGTTCCCCAGATAGTGGATGCAGTATCCATACCGGTGATCGCTGCCGGCGGTATCGGAGACGGACGGGGAATCGCCGCAGCATTTATGCTGGGAGCAGAGGCTGTCCAGATCGGAACCAGGTTTGTAGTTGCAAAGGAATCCATTGTCCATGACAACTACAAGCAGCGGATCATTAAGGCAAAGGATATTGATTCTGCAGTAACCGGACGCAGCCATGGCCATCCCGTAAGGTCTTTGAGGAACCAGATGACCAGGGAGTATGCTAGACTGGAAGAGGAAGGCAAGTCCTTTGAAGAATTGGAATATATGACCCTTGGAACTCTAAGAAAAGCGGTTCAGGAGGGGGATATCACAAACGGTACGGTTATGGCCGGACAGATTGCAGGTATGATTTCCAGGGAACAGACCTGCAAAGAAATGATTGATGAGATGATGGAACAGGCAGAACGATTGCTTGGCCGT
The DNA here is from genome assembly GCF_900105615.1 of Lacrimispora sphenoides JCM 1415. Lineage (NCBI taxonomy): Bacteria > Bacillati > Bacillota > Clostridia > Lachnospirales > Lachnospiraceae > Lacrimispora > Lacrimispora sphenoides. The sequence continues at coordinate 4,423,698 of NZ_LT630003.1, forward strand.
TAAAGAGGAGTTTATTATCATGAGCAAGATTGCATTTATTTTCCCAGGCCAGGGTGCGCAGTACTGTGGTATGGGCCAGGATTTTTATGAGCAGACAAAGATTGGAAAAGAAACATATGATATGGCTTCCAGCCTGCTTGGTTTTGACCTACCGGAGCTTTGCTTTGAAAAGAATGACCGGCTGGATATTACGGAATATACTCAGGCAGCCATGGTAACCACCAGCATTGCCATGCTGCGGGTGCTGGAAGCAGAAAAGGGCATAAGACCGCAGGTAACTGCCGGTTTAAGCCTGGGAGAATACTGTGCGCTTGCGGCTGCAGGCGTCATGAGCGATGCAGATGCCATCCGGACTGTCAGGCAGAGGGGAATCCTCATGCAGGAAGCGGTTCCTAATGGGATCGGAGCCATGGCGGCTATTCTGGCACTGGATGCCTTAACGATTGAAGAAGTATTAAGCGGTATGGAGGGAGTCCAGATCGCCAATTACAACTGCCCGGGGCAGATTGTAATATCAGGTAAAAAAGAGGCTGTGGAAGCAGCAAATGAAAAGCTTCTGGCAGCAGGTGCAAAACGGGCGCTGATGTTAAATGTCAGCGGACCTTTCCATTCCTCCATGCTCACCGGTGCGGGGGAGAAATTGGGAGAGGTGCTTAAGGGCGTGGAAATAAAAACCCCTCAGATTCCCTACGTGGCGAATGTGACAGCCCAGTATGTAACCGCCAGTGAAATGGTAAAGCCTTTGCTTAAGGAGCAGGTGTATTCTTCCGTGCGGTGGCAGCAGAGTGTGGAAACCATGGTAGCAGACGGTGTGGATACCTTTATCGAAATCGGGCCGGGTAAGACATTGGCCGGGTTCATTAAGAAGATTACGAAAGACGCAAGAGTCTTTAATATAGAGAAGCTGGAAGATATGGCGAAATTGATCAATTTTTCCTAAAGGTGAATCGAACTCCCTTTTAAGGATGCAGGAGGAAAAGAACATGTTAGATGGTAAGATAGCAGTGGTGACCGGAGCCGCCAAAGGAATCGGAAGGGCAATTGCCGTAAAGCTGGCAGACCAGGGAGCAACCGTGATTATTAATTATAATGGTTCTGATTCCCAGGCCATGGAAGTAGTGAAGGAGATTGAAGAAAAGGGTGGTAAGGCAGAAGCCGTTCAGTGTAACGTAGCAGAATATGAAAGCGTGGGCGTATTATTAGAAGGTGTGATAAAGAAATACGGTAAGCTGGATATTCTTGTGAACAATGCAGGGATCACACGGGATAATCTGCTGATGAAGATGTCTGAAGAAGATTTTGATGCGGTGATCAATACCAATTTAAAGGGTGTATTCAACTGCATGAAGCATGTTGCCCGCCAGATGATCAAGCAAAAGAGCGGAAGGATCATAAATATTTCCTCTGTCTCCGGCGTGTTAGGCAATGCCGGGCAGGCAAATTACTGTGCAGCCAAGGCCGGTGTTATCGGTATCACCAAGTCTTTTGCCAGAGAGGCCGCAAGCAGAGGAATCACAGTAAATGCAATAGCCCCCGGTTTTATCCATACGGCGATGACTGAGGTTCTGCCGGATTCCGTAAAGGCAGCATCCTTAGAACAGATCCCGATGAAACGTTTTGGAGCAGTAGAAGATATTGCCGGAGTGGCAGCATTTCTGGCATCAGAGGAAGCTGGGTACATCACTGGTCAGGTGATCAGTGTGGATGGCGGCATGGCTATGTAAGCGAGGAGAGATGGTATGAAGAGAAGAGTGGTAGTAACCGGCATGGGTGCCATTACCCCAATCGGGAAAGATGTAGAGAGCTTTTGGAATGGCTTAAAGGAAAATAAGGTGGGGATCGGACCGATCACCCAGTTTGATACAACGGATTATAAAGCAAAACTGGCTGCCGAGGTAAAGGATTTTGATCCAAAGGATTATATGGATGTAAAGGCAGCAAAACGTATGGAACGCTTTGCCCAGTTTGCCGTGGCGGCTTCAAAGGAAGCCTTAGAGACGTCAGGCATTGACATGGAAAAGGAAGACCCTTACCGGGTGGGCGTAAGCGTTGGTTCAGGAATCGGAAGCTTACAGGCCCTTGAGAGGGAGAATAAAAAGCTTTTGGAAAGAGGGCCGGGCAGGGTAAATCCCCTTCTGGTTCCTCTGATGATATCTAATATGGCGGCCGGAAACGTGGGAATCCAGTTCGGATTAAAAGGAAAGTGCATCAATGTGGTAACTGCCTGTGCCACTGGAACCCATTCCATAGGGGAAGCCTTCCGTTCCATCCAGTACGGAGAAGCGGATGTCATGGTGGCGGGAGGAGCAGAAGCCAGCATCACCCCGATCGGTGTGGCAGGATTTACGGCTCTTACGGCACTTACGACTGCAGATGATCCCCTGCGCGCTTCCATCCCATTTGATAAAGACAGAAGCGGCTTTGTTATGGGAGAAGGAGCAGGCGTGGTTATTTTAGAAGAGCTGGAGCATGCGCTCTCAAGAAATGCGGTCATCTACGGTGAAGTGGTTGGCTACGGTTCAACCTGTGACGCATACCACATCACATCCCCGGCTGAGGATGGAAGCGGTGCGGCAAGAGCCATGACCGAGGCCATAAAGGATGGGGGAATTGCTCCTGAGAATATCGATTATGTGAATGCCCATGGTACCAGCACTCATCACAATGACCTGTTTGAGACCCTGGCCATTAAGACTGCCTTAGGCGACCATGCAAAGGATGTAAAGATCAGCTCCACTAAGTCCATGGTGGGCCATCTCTTAGGCGCTGCAGGAGGGATCGAGTTCATTGCCTGTGTAAAATCTATCCGGGATGGCTTTGTTCATGCAACTGCCGGCCTTTTAGAAGAAGGAGAAGGCTGTGATCTGGATTATACCAAAGGGGAAGGTGTTGCCTGTGATGTAACATATGCCATCAGCAACTCCCTGGGATTCGGCGGACATAATGCCAGCATTCTTGTGAAGAAGTTTGAACAATAGGAGGCAGTCTATGGAGATCAATGATATTATCAGGCTGATGCAGGCTGTAAAAGAAAATGAATTAACCAGCTTTAGAATGGAAGAGGGAGACTTAAAGCTTTCCATTAAGAAAGAAAAAGAAAGAGAATTCGTGACAATATCCGGAAATTCTGTGGTTCAGACAGAAGCGGCAGCAGGTGTTTTCGCCCAGCAGGCGGTTCCCGCGGTCACTCCAGCCGGGAAGCCCTTGGAAGGGGCTGGAAATGATATCTGTTCGGATAAGCTTGTATCCTCTCCTTTGGTAGGAACTTTTTATAATGCGTCGTCTCCTGAAAGTGAACCATTTGTAAAGGTTGGAGATCAGGTTAAGAAGGGGCAGGTCTTAGGAATTATCGAAGCCATGAAGCTGATGAATGAGATTGAATGTGAATTTGATGGCGTGTTGGAAGCCATTTTGATAGGTAACGAAGATGTGGTGGAGTACGGTCAGCCTCTGTTCCGTATCCGGTAATCAGTTGTGAAATCTAAGAGAGGCCCAGAGGCTGGGCCTCTCTTTTAAAAGCAGGAGGGCGCATGATGTTAGGTATTAAGGAGATTCAGGAGATTATTCCTCACAGACACCCGTTTTTACTGGTGGACTGCATCGAGGAGTTTGAGCCTGGAGTGAGAGCGGTTGGATATAAATGTGTGTCTTATAATGAACCTTTTTTCCAGGGACATTTTCCGGCAGAGCCGGTAATGCCGGGAGTCCTGATCATAGAGGCCCTGGCACAGGTAGGTACAGTTGCAATGTTAAGCATGGAAGAGAATAAAGGGAAAATTGGTTATTTTGGTGGTATTGACAAGGCCAAATTCAAGCACAAGGTCATCCCGGGAGAAAGGCTTAAGCTGGAATGTGAGATCATTAAGCGCAAAGGTCCTGTGGGTGTGGGAAAGGCAACCGCAACCGTAGACGGGAAGCTGGCGGCCAGTGCGGAACTGACATTTATGATTGGGTAGGTGAGGCTCATGTTTGATAAGATTTTAATTGCCAACCGCGGAGAGATTGCGGTACGTATCATAAGGGCCTGCAGGGAAATGGGGATTAAAACGGTTGCTGTTTATTCAGAGGCGGACCGGGAGAGTCTTCATACCTTATTAGCCGATGAGGCGATCTGCATTGGTCCGGCCCCCTCGACCCAGAGCTACTTAAACATGGAGAGGATCCTCACGGCCACCGTAGCCATGAAAGCGGATGCCATTCATCCAGGCTTTGGCTTTTTATCGGAAAATGCCAGGTTTGCGGAACTTTGTGAAAAGTGTAACATTACCTTTATCGGCCCATCTGCAGCAGTAATAGGGAAGATGGGAAATAAATCCGAGGCCAGAAAGACTATGATAGAAGCAGGGGTCCCCGTGATCCCAGGCGGAAAAGAAGCGGTCCGCCAGGTACAAGAGGCGAAGGCAATGGCGGAAAGGATCGGTTTTCCTGTTATGATCAAGGCTTCCTCAGGAGGCGGCGGGAAAGGTATGAGGATTTCCAGAAGCCTGGAGGATTTCGAGGCTAATTTTAAGAATGCCCAGATGGAGTCCGTAAAGGGATTTTCAGATGATACCATGTATATTGAAAAATATATCGAAAAGCCAAGGCATATTGAATTTCAGATTATGGCTGATCAGTTTGGAAATGTAGTGCATCTGGGGGAACGTGACTGTTCCATTCAAAGACGCCATCAAAAGGTGCTTGAAGAATCCCCGTCAGCAGCTATCTCTGAGGAGTTAAGGAACCGCATGGGAGAGATTGCGGTCCGCGCGGCCAAGGCCGTTCACTATGAGAATGCAGGAACAATTGAGTTCCTTTTGGATAAACATAAAAATTTTTATTTTATGGAAATGAACACCCGAATCCAGGTGGAGCATCCGGTGACGGAAATGGTGACCGGCCTGGATTTAATCAAGGAACAGATCCGGATCGCAGCAGGAGAGCCATTAAGTGTAAGGCAGGAGGATGTAGCCATTACAGGCCATGCCATTGAATGCAGAGTCAATGCAGAAAATCCTGCGAAAAACTTCATGCCCTGTCCTGGCCTTATAAAAAATGTCCATGTGCCCGGAGGCAACGGAGTCCGCATAGACACACACATTTACAACGAATATAAGGTTCCGGCCAATTATGATTCCATGCTGATGAAGATGATCGTCCACGGAAAAGACCGGGAGGAAGCCATCTTAAAGATGAGAAGCGCTCTTGGAGAACTGATCATCGAGGGGATTGAGACAAATGTGGATTTTCAGTTTGATATCCTGAGTCATGAAGCTTACCGGGATGGAGATGTGGATACGGATTTTATTCCCAAATATTTTCCGGATTATGTCCGGTAGGCAGGTAAAGGAGCAATCTTATGTTAAAAAGCATGTTTAAGAAAACCTATACATTAATAGACAGCAAATACAAGGCTCCTGAAAAAGCAGAGGAACCGGGCATTCCGGAAGGGCTGTGGAGGAAATGCAATAAATGCTGTCAGCCCATCTATGTGGAGGATGTGCGAAGCAATCATTTCATCTGTCCAAAATGCAAGGGATATTTCCGTCTTCATGCTTACCAGAGGATTGAGATGGTAGCGGATGAGGGGACCTTTGAGGAATGGGATAAGGAGATGGAATTTAAAAATCCCCTTGATTTTCCGGGATATGAAAAGAAGGTCGCAGCAGCCAGGGAAAAAACCGGGCTTTCCGAAGCCATTGTCACCGGCTGCTGTGAAATGAATGGCCAGAAGGCAGTGATCGGAGTCTGTGATGCCCGTTTCATCATGAGCAGCATGGGTCATGTGATGGGGGAAAAGATCGCTAGGGCCGTAGAGCGGGCGACGAAGGAGAAGCTTCCGGTGATCATCTTTGCATGTTCCGGAGGAGCCAGGATGCAGGAGGGGATTGTATCACTCATGCAGATGGCAAAGACTTCGGCAGCCTTAAAGCGCCATCACAAGGCAGGCCAGCTTTTTATCAGTGTCCTTACAGACCCTACCACAGGCGGGGTGACGGCCAGTTTTGCCATGTTGGGTGACATCATTCTGGCAGAGCCTTTCGCCCTGATCGGATTTGCAGGCCCCCGGGTAATTGAACAGACCATTGGTCAGAAGCTGCCGGAAGGATTCCAGAGAGCGGAATTTTTGCTTGAACATGGCTTCATTGATAAGATCGTACCCAGGGAAGAGATGAAGGAAACCTTGGCTAACATCTTAAGGCTCCACAATCCCCAAAGCAGTCAGGACCTTCCTGTGGATAACCGAACAAAAGCGGAATCAAATGGTGGAAAAAAGAAGGTTCTCCGGTTGAAAAAGAATAAAAGGAGTGCCTGGGATACCGTATTGCTATCCAGAAGCTCGGACCGGCCGGTGGCATCGGATTACATTCATGCGCTGTTTGATGATTTCATGGAGTTTGCCGGGGATCGTTATTATAAAGATGACGGGGCAATTATAGGCGGGATCGCTTCCTTCCATGGAATTCCCGTTACGGTCATCGGACAGGAAAAAGGGAAGAATACTAAGGATAACATCAGGCGTAATTTTGGAATGCCATCACCCGATGGATACCGGAAGGCTCTGCGGCTGATGAAACAGGCGGAAGTCTTTGGCCGTCCGGTCATCTGTTTTGTGGATACACCGGGAGCCTTCTGCGGCCTGGAGGCCGAAGAAAGGGGCCAGGGAGAGGCCATCGCCAGAAATTTATTTGAAATGGCAGATTTAACCGTGCCGGTTCTTTCCATTGTTATAGGAGAGGGCGGCAGCGGCGGCGCTCTTGCCATGGCGGTTGGAAATGAAGTCTGGATGATGGAGAATTCCATTTATTCTATTCTCTCCCCCGAGGGCTTTGCATCGATTTTATATAAAGACAGCAAAAAGGCAAATGACGCTGCCAGGGTCATGAAGATCACGGCCAGGGATTTAATGGAGTTAGGTCTCATAGAGCGGGTGATCTCAGAAGAAGAACCGGCCTGTGCAGATAATCTTGACCGAATTGCGGAGGAAATGGATAAGGCCATGGAAGAATTTTTTGCCGTTTTCCTTACCATGACAAAGGAAGAACTTGCAGATCAAAGATATGAAAGATTTAGGAGAATGTAATGGGAACATTAAAACCTTTGATAATAGGAGAGCTGGTGGCAAACCATCCGGTGATCCAGGGCGGTATGGGAGTAGGAATCAGTCTTTCTTCTTTAGCAGGAGCAGTGGCAAAGGCCGGAGGGATCGGAATTATTTCTACGGCTCAGATCGGTTTTCGGGAGCCGGATTTTAAAGAGAATCCATTGGAAGCAAATCTGCGGGCCATTGGACAGGAAATGAAAAAGGCAAGAGAAATCGCGCCGGAGGGCATCATTGGGTTTAACATTATGGTTGCCACGAAAAGTTATGCAAGCTATGTGAAAAAAGCGGTAAAAGCCGGAGCGGATCTTATCATATCCGGAGCCGGGCTTCCTGTGAGCCTGCCGGAATATGTGGCAGAGGCAGCGGAAGAGGCCGGAGTCGCGTTAAAAACCAAGATAGCTCCCATTGTATCAACGGTTAAGTCTGCTATGGTTATTTGCAAGATGTGGGACCGTAAATACCATCAGGCGCCTGACCTGGTAGTAGTGGAAGGGCCTCTGGCAGGAGGACACTTAGGATTTTCCAGAGAGGATCTGGGAAACCTTGGGGTGGATACAGAGGATGTGGAACACACCTATAAGCAGGCGGAATATGAAGAAGAAGTAAAAGGCATTATCCGGCTGGTAAAGGAATATGGAGATAAGTACAATAAGGTGATCCCGGTCGTGACCGCGGGAGGCATTTACTCCCATGAGGATGTCATGCACCAGCTCTCCCTAGGAGCCGACGGCGTCCAGGTGGCGACCCGGTTTGTGACCACCGAGGAATGCGATGCACCGGAAGCGTTTAAGCAGGCTTATCTTCATGCAAAGAAAGAAGATATCGTCATTACCAAAAGCCCGGTTGGAATGCCGGGAAGGGCTATTAAGAATCCTTTCTTAAAGACCGTGGGAGATACTCCTTTCCGTCTGGAGCATTGCTATCAATGTTTGGACAAATGCGACAGGAAGACCATTCCTTATTGTATTACGAAGGCTTTGGTTAACTCCGCAGAAGGGAGAACCGAAGAAGGGCTTGTCTTTTGCGGCAGTAAGGCTCATCTTGCAACCCGGATGGAAACGGTAAAAGAGGTTATGAAAGATCTGGTTGGTGAGAATTGATTCTAATAAGTGCAATGAGCCAGGGTTAAGCCAGCTTGACTTTGGCGGCTGGAATATTTAATTAAAAGGGGCTGCAAAGCTGCCGGTTTGAAGAAACCGGGGGCAGCAGCCTTTTTTCCGGAGTATTGGGCGGATAAGACTCATTCATAAGCTGAAGTCCAATGGTGTACACTGGAAGAATTCTCCAATTTTAAGTGGTTGCGTGAAAATAGAGGTAGTGCTATAATGGGAAAGATAAAAAATTTTAAGAAGACTAAGAGAGAAATGGAGAGCTGTATGGAAAGCAAGAAAATCATTCAGGTGGAAGAGAAAGTGCCATTTAAGTTGCTGGTGCCTTTAAGTATCCAGCATATGTTCGCAATGTTCGGGGCATCGGTCCTGGTTCCTTTTATATTTGGAATCAACCCGGCAGTTGTACTGTTCATGAATGGAATGGGAACATTATTTTTTATTTTCATAACAAAGGGAAAAGCACCGGCATACCTTGGCTCCAGTTTTGCATTCCTGGCACCGGCAGGAATTGTTATCAGCAAATGGGGCTATAATTATGCCCTGGGCGGGTTTGTGGCCGTGGGGATTTGCGGTTGTGTTGTGGCACTGATTATTTATAAATTCGGTTCAGACTGGATTGATATCGTTCTTCCTCCGGCCGCTATGGGACCGGTTGTGGCACTGATTGGACTTGAGCTTGCTGGAACAGCGGCAGCCAATGCAGGCTTAAAGGATGAAATGATTGATATGAGAAATGTCATTGTATTTCTGGTAACTCTACTGACAGCGGTACTTGGTTCTGTGGTATTCAGAAAATTCTTATCTGTTATCCCGATTCTGGTTGCAATAATTGTAGGATATGTGGCAGCACTTTTAAGTGGTGTTGTAGATTTTAGTGAGGTCAGCACCGCAGCATGGTTGTCCTTGCCTAATTTTGCAGCACCGAAGTTTAAATGGGAAGCAATTGTCATTATTCTTCCAGTACTTCTGGTCGTTACTTCAGAACATATCGGCCATCAGATTGTAACCAGTAAAATTGTAGATAGAGATTTGATAAAGGATCCCGGGCTTCATCGCTCTCTGCTGGGAGATTATATATCAACTACCCTTTCCGGCCTCGTCGGTTCAGTACCAACCACCACATATGGGGAAAATATCGGTGTCATGGCTATGACAAAGGTATACAGCGTCTATGTAATCGGGGGAGCGGCAGTTCTTTCTGTTGCCTGCTCTTTTATCGGAAAGATGACGACATTAATCAATACAATTCCAGGGCCGGTAATCGGCGGAATTTCCTTCTTACTTTATGGAATGATCGGAGCCTCAGGTATTCGTATTCTGGTAGATGCACAGGTTGATTATGGAAAATCCAGAAATATGGCCATGACCTCCGTTATCTTTGTAACAGGACTATCCGGTGTTGCCGTAAAGTTTGGAAGCATCCAGTTATCAGGTATGGTTCTCGCATGTGTGGTAGGCATGTTGATGGGCCTGATGTTCTTTGTTCTGGACAAGCTGAATCTTACAAATGACAGGGATCATGCGTAATTAGAATAAGGAAATATCCGGGAGTGTTAATGACCGGAAAATGTGAATATAGGATCTGTATATACCGCAAAGCAACGAACTATCATGCTTTGCGGTTTTTTGCGCAGAATTTGTAACAGGGAAAACACATAAGGCTATTTTGGCGGGAATAAGATGGATTAAGAAGAATTGAAAGAAGTTAAAAAGAGGAAAAGCAATGCTGAATTATTTATGGGCCTTCATGATGCTGGTTGGAGTCCTTTGGGGAGCATTCCACGGGAATTTAAATGGTGTGACAGATGGGGCTTTAACCTCTGCAAAAGATGCTGTTATGTTGTGCATCACCATGCTGGGAATCATGTCTTTTTGGAGCGGAATCATGGAGGTTGGGCGGAAATCCGGATTGATCGAACGGATGTCACAAAAAATGAGCCCCGTACTTCATTTCCTTTTTCCACGGATTCCGGATGAACATCCGGCGCTTGAATACATATCTACTAATATCATCGCTAATATTCTGGGGCTTGGGTGGGCGGCTACCCCGGCAGGACTAAAAGCCATGGAGGCTTTAAAGGAGCTGGAAGAGAAGCGGAGAAAAGGAGAAGTTACCGGGAAGTATGTGGCAAAGCCGGTTCCGGAAGGAACTGCAAATAATGAGATGTGTACGTTTCTTATCATAAATATTTCTTCCCTTCAGTTAATACCGGTTAATATGATCGCCTACAGAAGCCAGTACGGCAGTCCTAATCCAATGGCTGTGGTGGGGCCGGCTTTATTGGCAACATTGGTTTCTACGATAGTGGGTGTTGTATATTGTAAATTGATGGATACAGGTAAGCATTCGTTTTAAAACAGAGCGTCCAGGAATGAAAGTCTTATAAGCCTTCATTCCTGGACGTTTGCACGCGCTTCATTAAGGTATGGCAACTATTTCTTCTTGCTTCACCGTATCCCCGGTAATGCCAAATGCTTTCAGCACAGGTACCTCTTCGGCCAGGGATAGGATTAGATAGCTCGCAGAAGGATCATAGGCCAGGCGGATATCCTCCATGGAGGGCCAGGCAGGAGTAGATGGATGAGAATGGAAATTCCCAAGGGGCAACCAACCGTTTCTGCGCATATCCTTGATTGCGGAGAGATGCTCTTTGGGGTCAATGGAAAAATGCTCCGGGCTTTGGTCGGGATTGGAAAGCAGATATACCTTCTCAACCGTCTTACTGCCGCCCTCCACAGTACCTGCAATCAATCCGCAGACCTCGTTGGGAAGGCCGTTCCTGGCGTGTTCCACAATTAATTTAACATCAGTCTTTTTTATCGTAAGCTTCATTTTAAATCACACACCGCCTGTTCATAATCAAAGGGAGCCAAAATAGAGAGATGTTCTCCGCATACCTCACAGCCCGGGTTCTTTGGAAGCTTGATTTTACGAAATGTCATGGATAATGCGTCATAGGTCAGGAGTGAACCGGTCAAGAGTTCCCCTTTGCCAATGAAATATTTGATTGCCTCCATTGCCTGGAGGGTACCGATGACACCGCCCATCGTACCAATCACACCGGCCTGTCTGCAGGTGGGAACTGCATCTGGTGGAGGGGGATTCTTAAAAACGCAGCGATAGCAGGGGCCCTGCCCCGGTACATAGGTCATCAGCTGCCCTTTGAACCGGATAATGCCGGCATGAGAAAAAGGCTTCTTCGCCAGTACACAGGCATCATTAATCAGAAACTTAGCGGGAAAATTATCGGTGCCGTCAATGATAAAATCATAATCGGAAATCAGATCCATCACATTGTCTGCTGTCACAAAAGTACGGTAAGTTTTGACTGTCACGTCAGGGTTAATGGCCTTGATGCTTTCTTTGGCTGACTCCACCTTGGCTTTGCCCACATCGGGCGTGCTGTGAATGACCTGCCGCTGGAGGTTGGAAAGATCCACTTCGTCAGCATCGGCTACCCCGATGGTTCCTACACCCGCAGCAGCCAGGTACAGCGCACAGGGAGCGCCAAGCCCTCCGGCTCCGATGATCAGTACCCTGGCATCCAGAAGCTTTTTCTGTCCCTTTACACCTACCTCGGAGAGAAGGATGTGCCGGGAATAGCGTTCTAACTGCTCATTGGTAAATGCCATATCACTGCCCTCCGCCCATAAAGTATAAAAACTCAACGCTGGCACCGTCGTGCAGCTGTGTTTCGCCGAAAGCATCTCCGGAAATAAACTCATCGTCAACAGATACAGTGGCATATTGGGGTGTTTCTATCTGCTCTATTTCTATCAGCTCCGCTACAGTCAGTCCGTCAGCGTATTCTTTTTTATTTCCTGCTATAGTTAGTATCATTTCGATTCCTCCATAATTTAATCGATGTGCTGAAAGGGAAGATAATGATTGACATTTATCTTACAGATGTTAAGCCAGCTATTCTCCGGCTTTTCGCACGATCAGGTTATAGGTTCCGTCTTCATTCTCTGTCAGGCGCAGAATTTGATGTCCCTCTTCCTTTACACTGCGGGGAACATTTTGCACCGGTTCACCGTCGTTTAATCGAATGGACAGGATTTGTCCTTCGTCTAACTCTTCAAGTGCCACTTTTACTTTGACAAAGGTGGCCGGGCAGACCACATCTGTGATATCCAGTGTTTCATTTATATTAAAATCAGCCATTGTAAGCAGCCTCCATTTCACGTTTGAATTCCTCCCAGCCTGTGCGTTCGATGGCGACCCGGAATCGCTCGCTGGGTTTTGCATTCCTGTTGAAGAAATCAAGTGCCGCATCGGTTACACGAAATAAAGTTTCTTTGTCACGGATAATAGGCAAAAATTGCTGTCCCCTGGCAATTAAGTTGCCGAAGGTACCCCCGAAGGAAACCAGATATCCCGGTTCGCTTTTCCAGGCGTCAAAGGGGCAGGATTTGGCGCAGCGGCCGCAATTGCTGCATTTATCGCGGTCCATGAGAATTTTGCCGTCTGTTTGGGTGAGAGCGCCTTCCCGGCAGGCTTTGGTACATACACCGCACAGGGTACAGGCCTCTTGAATCCAGTCCACTGTATAGCCGCCCTTTATGCCTAGGTCATTTTCCTCCGCCTTGAGGCAATTGTTCATACAGCCGGTTACCCCAAACTTAAATTTATGAGGCAGTTCCCGTCCAAAATACCGGTCGGAAATCTCTACCGCAAGGGGATAAGTATCTATGCAGCCGGACGGGCAGATGGCGTTGCCTTGGCAGGCTGTAACGGTTCGCACCCGGGGACCGCAGACGCCGGTGTCCACGCCGCCATCTTCCAGATCAGCTTTGACTGTATCCACATCCTCCAGCTTGATAAAAGGAATCTCTACGCCTTGGCGGGAAGTAAGATGGACATGGCCATCGCCGTATTTCTCGCTGATTTCGGCAATCACGGCCAGCTGCGCAGCTGTTAGATTGCCGCCCACTACCTTTAACCGCAAGGAGAAATGGTTTTTCTGTACCTGACGCATAAATCCGCCGTTTTTCAATTCTTTATAGTTAACTGCCATAATTATCCCCGCTTTCATATATTTTTGAAATTGCCTGTGCAAAATCTTCTTTTAAATCTTCAATATCTTCCAGCCCGACGCTGACACGGATCAGGTCGTCATATACGCCTGCGTTTTGTTTTGTCTCCTCGCTTGCATGGCTGTAAATGGTGGAGGCGGGATGAATCACCAGTGTGCGTACATCCCCGATGTTGGTTGCAATACGAACGTATTTCAGCGCATTAATCAGACTGCATCAAGACCGCCTTCCAGAACCGCAATTCTCTTTTCAAAAGCAGAAATTGTGGGGTTGGATATACGCGTATAGGCAAACTCAGAGGCCGTATTCGCAAAAACCTTTTCCAGTTTTTCTGCCGATTCCTGGGCAAAGGCCGATACCAGATACACGGGAGGAAGTGTTGCGCCATGAAAATCCGGAGGAAATGCTCCGTGTAAAAACCTGGTATTAAATTTCATAAGAATCCTCCCAAATCAGCACACGGCGGTATTTTCCAAAATTACGGGGCAGTTCTCCTTCTGTCTGAATGCCGTTGGTATTAATCAGCGGTATCTTTTCATCACGGCTGCCAAACCCCACAAAAACTCCCTGACGAATGCAAGCGACCTCCTGGCCGCAGGGCAGATCAAAATCAAGAGGATAATCAAACTGGTCGGTTTTTAAAGGAAGGGCATCTCCCGCTATATATACAACCGGATCAGGGCTATGACGCAGCACAGCATGAATGCCCGGATGGTAATAAAAGTTATCAAACAGCCGAATGATCAGCTTTTTCTCTCCATCTTGCAAGAGGATACCCTCTTGTTTTTGTTCGTCTGTCTCTTCAATGACGCCGCAGGCGGTCGTAGAGTGTTTCACCCGGTCGATTAATATCAGTTCGCCCAGGCTTTTATGCCGTTTGAATTGATCCAATACAATAGGTTCGGACAATGAGATCTCGCAGCGCAGTATTTCATTTTTGCCCACTGATTCGGCAGGCAGCAGTACGCCGCTGTTTATATCCACTTTATGCTGGATACCCGTCACAACGGCCGGGCTTAGCTTAGTCCCCAGTTTGAGTAAATACTCCTTTCCGGGAATCAGATTTTCTTCATCCATCCATAGAAGTGTGGCAATAAAGGTCCTTTCCAGCTTGAGGCCGGCGTCTTTAACCAGCACACAGCCCCGGGAAACATCCACTTCCCGGTCAAGCTGAATGGTGACCGGCTGTCCTACAGACGATTCGGCCGCATTTTTCCCGGCAATGGAAATGGATTTTACAAGAGCGTGTTCTCCGCTTGGCAAGGCTGTCAGCTGATCGCCAACTGATACCCTGCCTGCCTCCACCTGCCCCTGGAACCCTCGAAAGCTATGGTCGGGGCGGCAAACCCGCTGCACTGGCATATAAAACCCTGCTTCCGGCTGTTCATCGGAAATATCCACTGTTTCCAGATGCGAAAGCAATGTTTCCCCTTGATACCACGGCATATTTTCCGAATGTCTGGTGACATTGTCTCCTTCTGTGGCTGAAACAGGGATGATAACCACATGTTCCAGTGACAATTCCTCGCAAAGAGCCACGATATCTTTCGATATCTCGTTGAATTTTTCCCTGCTATAGGAAATCAGATCCATTTTGTTGACGGCAAAAATGAAAAAGCGTATCCCCATCAAAGAACAGATCCTGGTATGCCGGCGGGTTTGCGCCAGCACGCCCTGGGATGCGTCTACAAGAATGACCGAGAGCTCCGCAAAAGAGGCACCCACCGCCATATTCCGTGTATACTCTTCGTGGCCCGGCGTGTCGGCTACGATAAAGCTTCGTGCATTGGTTGTAAAGTAACGGTAAGCAACATCAATTGTGATCCCCTGTTCCCGTTCAGCCATCAGACCATCTAACAGGAGAGAATAGTCGATCGCGCCGCCCCTGCTTCCCACCTGGCTATCCAGAATCAGTGCCTGCTCCTGATCCGCATAAAGCAGCTTTGAGTCATACAGAATATGCCCGATCAAGGTGGATTTCCCGTCGTCCACACTGCCGCAGGTAATAAATTTCAAAAGTCCGTTTTCTGTACTGCCCATTAAAAATACCCCTCCCGTTTCCGACGTTCCATGCTGCCGGCCGTCTCATTATCAATGACCCGGCTGGTGCGTTCACTTGTGGCCGAGGCCAGCGTCTCCTTGATTACTGCCTCCAGTGTATCTGCTTCGGATTCCACTCCGCCGGTGAGCGGGTAACAGCCGAGTGTGCGAAATCGGACTTTTTTGAGCTGCGGAACTTCCCCCGGACTTAAACGCATCCGGTCATCGTCTACCATGATAATGTTTCCATCCCGATAAACGACAGGACGTTCTTTTGCAAAATACAAGGGTACAATGCCGATATTTTCCCGCCGGATATATTGCCAGATATCCTTTTCTGTCCAATTGGAAATAGGGAAGACGCGCATGCTCTCACCCTTACTAATCTGCGTATTGTATAATTTCCACATCTCCGGGCGCTGGTTTTTGGGATCCCATGCGTGATATTCGTTCCGAAAGGAAAAGATTCGCTCCTTTGCCCGGGATTTTTCCTCGTCTCGCCGCCCGCCGCCAAAGGCAGCCGTGAACTGATATTTGGTAAGCGCGTCTTTGAGCGCTTGCGTCTTCATAATATCGGTGTATGCGGCGCCGTGGTCAAAGGGATTAATTCCTTGCGCGATCGCCTCTTCGTTCCGGTAGACCAGCATATTGATGTTTAACTCTTTTGCGCGCTGGTCACGAAATGCAATCATTTCACGAAATTTCCAGCTGGTATCGATATGCAGAAATGGGAAAGGCGGCTTTTCCGGGTAGAAAGCTTTCATGGCCAAATGAAGCATTACCGACGAATCCTTTCCGATAGAGTATAGCATCACCGGACGTTCGCACTCAGCAGCGACCTCACGAAAAATATAGATCGCTTCAGCTTCCAATTGATCTAAATGTGTCAGAGACATGGGGATCTCTCCTCTCTTGATATAATCTGTTTTCATATGGATTAATTGTTCGCTTGCCAGCGAGACGAAAACAGGTAAAAGTGTTTAGTATTTGTTGGCGCTGCGGCTGTCTACCGTCAGCGTTTTTGTGCTGCCATCCGGATTTGTGAGCATCCAGTGCAGCTGGGTACCGGTTCGCCGGATGGTAAACCGGCCGCCCAGTCCCCCGATGTCCTCGCCCAGATAAAGCGCAATGGCCTGTACCGGACACTCCTTAAGACAGGATGCGCAGCCCCAGCAACGCTCCGGCCGTAAAATTTCAGCTTTTCCCTGTTGCAGGCGTATCAGGCTGCCGGGACAGATGCTGCGGCACCGGCCGCATCCAATACATTGCTCTGACCTTATTTCAATGCTCATATGTTTCTCCTTCCCCAAAAAGCGGCCGGAAGAGAATCTTCAAATTGCCGTTCTCAATCCTGGAATTGACATAGCATTCCATTTCGGAACTGATGTCCGGGTAATCGGTGTTCTCTGCAAAGCTGTGCCAGCGTGTTTCCCGCCGGGCTGCCAAATGGGCGATCACTGACCGGCTGAGGATTAATCGTTCACGCAGCTCCAATATGTATACAAGTTCCTGCATATCCGGGGCTGCCAAAGCGTTTGTCTGCCTTTGAATCTCCTCAATCTTTTCATCGGCAATGCGGAGGGAGTCTTCAGAAAAACGGTAGTCGGAGCCAATCCCTCCGGCGTATTGATCCATGACGGACTGCATTTTTTCTTCCAATTCGTCTGTGGTAACACTGACTTTATCCTGGCTTATAAATCGCTCCAACCAGAGCTTTTTTTCCAGTACCTGCCCGGCATCTGGCAGCGCAGCTTCTCTGATCATGCAAGAAATCGCTGCATTTGCTGCGATTTCTCCCTCTGCAAATGCACCGGTTACGTACTTTTGGGGGCACCCTCCGGCCACATCTCCGGCAGCAAACAGTCCCTTTATGGTGGTTTCCCGATTGGTATCCACCCAATAGCCGCTGGCCGTGTGTCCTCCTACGATATAGGGTTCGGTTCCCTCAATTTCTACGTTTTTGATGCGGGGTGTTTCACCGCTTTCCAACCATCTTAGCGTTTGACTAGGTGCCATGTTGAGATACGCTTTCTGTAAATCCTCATCCTGTTCTTCTGTGATCCCCATGGTGCGCAGGGTGCATGGACCGCGGCCTTCACGGCTTTCTGTCACTGTTCCATGCAGGCGCTGAGAGGTGGTCAATCCATATTTCTGTTCATAGATCTCTCCCTGGGAATTGATCTGCTTTGCACCGACACCCTGTGCCAGCGTTCCTGTAGGTGCAATGGTATCCTTGCAGCGCAGGGCAATAAAGCGCATTTCCAAAGTGGTCATCTCAGCACCTGCCAGAATGCCCATGGCATATCCGGCACCGGTATTGAAGGGCGGATACCACATTTTGTGCCGGGAAAATCCGGGATGATTGGGGCGGTATAGGCCTGCAGCGCCGCCGGTGGCGCAGAGTACTGCTTTGGCCGTAAGGACGTACAGCACCGGCTCATCTATGCTGATGGCATAGGCGCCCTGAATGCGATTGTCCTTCACAATATACTCAAACACGTTGACGCGGTTCATCACTGTAATTTCCGGTCTCTTTGATACGGCGTCAGCCAATATCGGTTTTATGTTTTCTCCGTTTATTTTAATATTTCGATTACCGCGTATGGTATATCCGCCTTGCTCATCCTTGAGAACCGTAAGTCCCAGTCCTTCCAGTTTTTGCGCTGTCCGGTTCAGTCTCTCGGCTATTGTCAAAAGTAAGTCACCGCGTACAATCCCTTGCGCGTCGTTACGGGCGTAATCCACATAATCCTGAGGCGTTTTTCCCGGCACGATGTATGCGTTGATTGCATTGACCCCTGCGGCCAGGCAGCCGCTGCGCCGTATATCCGCCTTATCGGTAATCAATATGCGGCCGCAGCTTTGTTCACTGAATGTCAAAGCAGCATAACACCCTGCTGTGCCGCCGCCAATGATCAAAAAATCTGTTTCTAAATATTCCGTACGTAGCATCTTACTGAACTGTTTCATGAAATCACCTACTTTATCTATGGGAAATATATAATATGACTCATTTTACTTGTTCGAAAGATGGAAATCCAGAGCAAATTACGCAATCGTTACACAAGAAAATCAGTAAAATTATGGAAAAAACTGGCGCAAACGTTACACAAGATTTATCTTGATTTTTCATATTTATCTATATATCATACTAAACATATAGATATAATATGTTAATTGGGGGAGGGTAATCGTATGACATTAAAAGAAGTTGCGGCACGGGCCGGGGTTTCTGTGTCCACCGTTTCCAGAATTATCAATTCAGCGGACGGGAGCTTCGCCCGCAAGGAAACCCAGGACCGGGTATGGGCTGTCATCAAGGAAACTGGTTATATGCCCAACCAGAGTGCACGGAACTTAAAAAGGGGGAAAAACGGGGGACAGCAAACACCGGCCGGAACGTTTGCCTGTATTTTAGGGAGAGCGAAGACTTTGGATGATAATCCC
This sequence comes from Lacrimispora sphenoides JCM 1415, assembly GCF_900105615.1. Taxonomy (NCBI): domain Bacteria; kingdom Bacillati; phylum Bacillota; class Clostridia; order Lachnospirales; family Lachnospiraceae; genus Lacrimispora; species Lacrimispora sphenoides. The sequence continues at coordinate 4,442,418 of NZ_LT630003.1, forward strand.
TTTTTTGCTCAGCTTGCGCAAGTCATTGAACAGCAGGCCATGGAACGAAACTATCCTGTACGGCTCTCTTATTCCGTTTTTGATATCAAAATGATCTCGACCCTTGAAAAAATTGAATCGGCAAACGTGGACGGCGCTATTGTGCTTGGGCGGTTCAGTGAGGCAGCAACAGCATTCCTGGAGAGTCATTACAAAAATATCGTTTATGTGGGACGTAATTTAATTCATGCTGAATGGGATCAGGTAATTTGCGATGGCTATGAGGCAACACAAATGGCCATAGAACACCTTGTCTCCTATGGCCACCGGCGGATTGGCTATATTGGTGAAACAGACGATGAAACACGGTACCAGGCGTATCGTGATATGATTTGTAAATGCGGACTGGAAGACAACCGGCGTTTCGTTTGCAATGTCCCGCACACCGGCGAGGGGGGATACCGGGGAGCGGATCTGCTTTTGCGCGGGTGTGCTGAGTTGCCCACCGCAGTTTTTTGCGCAGCCGATGTGTCAGCCATTGCTGCATTGCGCCGCTTCAGGGAGGCGAGAATCAAGGTCCCGGAGCAGCTTTCCATAATCAGCATGGACAATATAGAATTGTCCAGCTATGTTTCTCCCATGCTGACAACAGTTGGCATGCCAATTGCTGAAATAGGAAGCATGGCGGTACAGTTGCTCATCGGCCGGATTCACAAACAACACCGGCTCCCGCTGAAACTATACCTGCCGAATAAGTTGATGCGGCGGGAAAGCGTATTCAATATAAACGAAGGAATGTATATATGAAAGACAAAATACGATGGGATATCCTGCTTGTTGGTTTCGGTAATTTGGCGGTTTTAGAGGGTGAGGTGAGGTTCCTGTTTCCCGGCTGCCGGGTCATCTCTGCACGGACGGTACAGTCAGGGCTTACGCTTTCTCCTATCCGGCAGATGTTTCTGCAAACGATTGCTGAATGATATGACCTTTTTATATAAGCAAACGTTTGCTTAATTTGCCGTTGCAATCATGGAATCAGATTCGTATAATGCATAGTAAACATATTTGTTTTGTATGTAATGGATTTGGGGGTGAATCTGATGCGAAAAAAAACTGCTCTGCGCATGACGGCAAAGTGCCGATGTTATAAATGTTGTCACTTTACTGCTGGGAAAACCTGTGGCTTAAAAGAACGAATGTGATTTCAGATTTTCTAAATTAAAATGAGGCATAAAAATAACATGGCGAAATGAGGTATTTCCATTATGAAACGTATAACGATATTATCCAATAAGGTCTTAGGGCCAACTGTCGTATTAGCTTCTGTCCTCGGTGTATTAACGGGCTGCTCCGGTAATGCTGTCACTTCTGATGGGAACCGTGGGGCCTCTGAATCAAAAACGGTATCAATTACAAATGTCTCCTATGACCCTACCCGGGAGTTGTATGAGCAATATAACAAGCTTTTCCAAACCTATTGGGAGGAGGAAAAAGGGCAGGCCGTGGAAATCACTCAGTCTCACGGCGGATCAGGCAAGCAGGCACGTTCCGTATTGGAGGGCAACGAGGCCGATGTGGTAACACTGGCCCTTGAGGGCGATGTGGATGAACTGCGAAAAGGCGGACTGATTGAAGACGGCTGGGTAGACGAACTTCCAAAGAACAGTTCCCCCTATACCTCCACAATTGTATTCCTGGTTCGAAAAGGGAATCCGAAAAACATTCAGGATTGGGATGATCTTGCCGGGCCAGGTGTTGAAGTCATCACCCCTGATCCGAAAAGCTCCGGCGGCGCCCGGTGGAACTTTTTAGCTGCCTGGGCCTACTCCGATAAAACATATGGCGGGAATGAGACAAAGAACAGAGAGTTTTTACAAGCGCTTTACGCCAATGTATCCGTACTGGATTCTGGCGCCAGGGGAGCAACCACAACATTTGTAGAAAACAAAAAAGGGGATGTGCTGTTGGCGTGGGAGAACGAGGCGTTTCTTTCGGTGGTGGAGCATCCCGATGAATATGAGATTATAACTCCCAGCTTAAGCATTCTGGCACAGCCGTCCGTTGCTGTGGTAGACGCCAATGCCAAAAAGCACGAAACAGAGGAGATTGCTAAGGCTTACCTTGCTTACCTCTATTCAGACGCGGCTCAGCGGCTGGAGGGAGAAAATTATTACCGTCCTTCCAATCCTGACATCCTGAAGGAATTTGGAGATACCTTTGATCTTGATATCCAGCTGGTCAATATCAACGATGATTTTGGAGGGTGGGCTTCCGCCAGTGAGAAATTTTTTGCCGACGGGGCGATTTTTGATCAGATTTATAAGAAGTAACACGGCTGCAATCGCCAGGCGCAGGGGGAATCATGCATAACTTTGAAAAAATTTTTTTAAAACGGAAAATCAGAGTGATACCAGGATTTGGTCTTTCCATCGGCATCACGGTCACAATGCTCAGCTTGGTTGTGCTGATTCCTCTGTTTTCTGTATTCTTACTACTTTCCGATTCTTCTTTCAGCGATTTTTTGAGAGTGATTACGGATAAACAAACGATAGCGGCCTATCAGGTCAGTCTCAGCTGCTCCGCCATTGCCGCGGTCGTTAATGTGGTGTTCGGTATTTTGCTGGCCTGGATTTTAACCCGTTATCAATTTCCTATGCGGCGGATATTGGATGGCCTGATCGAGCTGCCGCTCGCCCTTCCCACTGCTGTGGCAGGGATTGCGCTGACCACCTTATATTCTGAACACGGATGGATTGGCAGATGGTTTGCAAAAATAGGAGTGAAAATCTCCTATTCAAAAACAGGAATTGTGATTGCTATGATTTTTATCGGAATACCACTTGTGGTACGCTCCGTTCAGCCGGTTCTGGAAAAGCTGGATCCACAGTATGAGGAAGCGGCACAGGTATTAGGAGCCAGCCGCTCCCGTACCTTCTTTAAAGTGGTGCTTCCTGAAATTCTGCCGGCTGCCCTGACCGGTTTCGGCCTTGCCTTTGCCAAGTCCATTGGCGAATATGGCAGCGTGGTGTTTATCGCGGGAAATATCCCCTATGAGACACAGATCGTACCGCTTATTATCATGAATAAGCTGGAACAGTTCAACTATCCGGCTGCAACAGCAATTGCTTTCGTAATGGTGGTATTTGCGTTCCTGCTCCTGTTCGGTATCAACTTAATTCAGGCGCGCATCCAAAAAATTGCAAGGGGGTAAGGGCGAATGAAAGAGAACATCATAAAATGGCTTTTGATCTTAATTGGAGCGGCGTTTTTAGGCATCATGCTCGTATTGCCTCTTGCCGCCGTGCTGGTATATTCCCTGCGTCAAGGCTTTGAGGTTTTCTTCCTGGCAGTTACTGATGATTATACTGTGAAAGCACTAAAGCTGACGCTGTTTACTACGGTCATTTCTGTTGCTGTGAATACACTGTTTGGCGTTTTTGCTGCCTGGGGTATTTCTAAATTCCAATTTCGGGGAAAGCAGGCGCTTACTACGCTGATCGATATCCCATTCTCTATTTCCCCAATTATCGCGGGGCTGGTGTTTATACTGGTATTCGGGCGAATTGGCTGGGCATACCCTTTGCTGGAGGCATGGGATATTAAAATTGTATTTGCCGTACCTGGAATTGTATTAGCAACGATTTTTGTTACCTTTCCCTTTGTTGCCCGAGAGCTGATTCCCTTGATGCAGGCACAGGGCAGCGATGAGGAGGAAGCCGCAGCCCTGATGGGTGCGAAGGGGCTGCGGATTTTCCGCAAGGTTACTTTTCCGCATATCAAATGGGGACTCTTGTACGGTATTATTCTCTGCACAGCACGTGCTTTGGGCGAGTTTGGTGCGGTATCGGTAGTATCCGGCCATCTGCGAGGTAAGACAAATACATTACCGCTGCACGTGGAAATTCTGTTCAATGAATTTAAACTGACTGCGGCTTTTGCTGTCTCATCTATTTTGGTGTTGATTGCGGTATTGATTCTGATCCTGCGCAATATTGTAGAGTATCGTGTCAAGCGGGAAGAGAGGTAGGGCCTATGTATGTACAGCTAAAAAACATCAATAAAAAGTTCGGTTCTTATCAGGCCGCGGAGAACATTAGTTTTTCCATTGAAAAAGGAAAGCTGATTGGGCTGTTGGGTCCCTCAGGAAGCGGGAAAACAACTATTTTACGTATGATTGCAGGACTGGAAGCGCCGGACAGCGGCGATATTTATATCGATGGCCAGTGTGTGAACGGTCTTCCTGCAAGCAAACGGGGGATTGGCTTTGTATTTCAAAACTACGCCCTATTTCGTTATATGTCGGTTTTTGATAACATTGCATTTGGCCTGGAAGTACAGAAAAAGGATAAGACGTATACCAAACAGCGGGTAAACGAGCTGATAGAGCTTATCGGGCTGAAAGGGCTGGAAAACCGGCGGCCTCACCAGCTTTCAGGAGGACAGAAGCAGCGTGTGGCTTTTGCCAGGGCACTCGCGCCGAACCCTCATCTGCTGCTGCTTGATGAGCCCTTTGCCGCCATTGATGCGAAGGTGCGTAAAGAATTGCGTACATGGCTGAGAGAGACCATAAACAAGGTTGGGATCACCAGTATCTTTGTCACCCACGATCAGGAGGAAGCAGTCGAGGTAGCGGATGAAATCATCATCACCAATACTGGCCATATTGAACAAATCGGGTCACCGGTGGAGATTTATAAAAATCCGGCTACACCTTTTGCTGCGAGGTTTATTGGTGAATCCATGATTGTAGAGGATTATGGCCGGCTCAGCGGCTTTGAATTGGAAGAGGGCTATGAAAAAGCCGTTCTTCGGCCTGAATTCATAAAGGTCACAAGAACGGACAAAGAGGTCTATCCACACGCTTCTCAGCGTGCGGTCATCGAAGACAGCCTTTTTCGAGGCAATATGTTAGAGTTGAGATTGAATGTCAGTGGGATAAAGCTTGTTGCATACCGGTCCTTAGAGGATGACTTCCTCGCTGTCGGTGAAGAAGTCAGTGTGCTGATTTACCGTTTGTATCTTTACAACGACACACAGGTGCGCCTGGCGGAAAACAAGTCTTTTCAGGCCAGCGATATATTTACCATCTGACAGGTCAGTTTTCTTTGGGAGGGCTCCCCTTCTCATGATATGAACCAGTGATAAGTGTTTCTTCTGTTATCAGCTCATTCTGGAGGCGGTAAGATGAATCTTCTTTTAAAGTCAGGTGCTCTGTACCAGGAAGACAATAAGGCATCCGGCCTGGCATTGGCCAACATACACAATTGCTTGTTCGGTTTAGAAAAGCATATTATTGCAGGAGAAAAACAGTTCCTCACCCAGATCCGGACGGAGGTGCCTACCGGTGAGCGGATTTGTGATGTCTGCTCCAGGCAATACCTGCTGAAAAATTCTGACGGCGAGATTCTGTTATCCGGCGTTCCAAAATATGCAGACGAAAACGGTCCTTTCATTGTGTGGAAGTTCGGCTATCGGATGCCGCGGGTAAAATCTGCAGAACTCATGTTTCAGGACCGGATCGGACTTCTGCAGATGATCAACAGCCAAAACTACCGTTTGACTGACTCTTCCGGTAAAGTGATCCTCACTCTTTCACGCAGGGGAATCTTTTCTCGTTGCTGGAACCTTGACGCAGCAGAGGAGTTCTGTCCTGAGTTTTTATGTGGTATCTTTATATTTTGCCGATATATGGAGCAGGAGAATGAATTATTCATTGTATAACTGCAAGAACTTATGAAAGGTGTTCTGCTTTAAATATTTTCTGATAAGTGAATAGGAATAATAGTGATAGAGTGTGTTTCCAGGACATGGCCTTAAGAAGAAAAATAAACTGACCCGGAATAAGAGTGTTTTAATTCTTTCATTCCGGGCCGCTTATTATGTATATGCTGCAGATCTTAAATTTCCTCATAGTGCAGAAGCCTCTTGCGTATTTGACTGTATTTTAATATGGTGGTGTCCACATACACTCAGGCATATACAGCGGCTGTACCATCTTCATCATAATTATTCCTCTTCAAAAGGAGAAATGTCATGTAATCCCACCATCATATTTTCTTTATAAGAGCAGGAATTCCGTTAATGGTATTCTAGCATGACAGAATTATCTTGTAAACACGTGTGTAAAATTTAAGCCTTAGGACAGAGTTCCTTTATAGTTTTTTAACGCCTGTGCCAGCTGATCCGGGCAGGAGGTGGGTCTGAAGCCGCACTGGATCCCTTCCAGCCTTTTGATTGCTTCGTCTACATCCATGCCTTCCACCAGCCGGGACACGCCCTGGGTGTTGCCGGAGCAGCCGCCTACAAACTGAACTTTAACCAGTTTGTTATCCTCAACTTCAAAATTGATTTCCTGCGAACAAACGCCGCGTGTTTTATATTTCAAATTAAATTCCTCCAAATTATAAAATTTCATTCATAGCAGATTATAAAATTATAGGAAATCCAGGCAAGGATGTCAATAGCTCTTTGCAAACCGGAAATATTCAGTCATTCCAAACCGTGATTCATACGAGGATCAGCCTTTAAGTCCAAAGAAATCCAGTGAATTTCCCGTGTATTTTTCCTGACAAATTTGATACAAACTGTTATAATAGGTAGCAGTGTACTTATATGCCCGGAAAACACGGGTTTAAATGGAAAGGAGAACAATTATGTTAGGAATCATCGGGGCCATGGATGTAGAAGTGGCAGAAGTAAAAAAAGCCATGGAGGATGTTACGGTAGAGACCATCGCTGCAATGGATTTTTATAGAGGAATCTTAAAAGGGAAGGAAGCGGTGGTGGTTCGTTCCGGCATCGGCAAGGTAAATGCGGCAATCTGCACTCAGATTCTGGCCGATCATTACCATGTGACTGCGGTCATCAATACCGGAATCGCCGGTTCTCTGAAGAATGAAATCAACATCGGGGATGTGGTGCTGTCCACAGATACGGTCCATCATGATATGGATGCCACTGGCTTTGGATACCCTGCAGGGCAGATCCCCCAGATGAAGGAATTTGCTTTTCAAGCAGATGAAAGGCTTCGGAATCTGGCTGAAGAGTGCTGCAGGAAGGTCAATCCTGAGATTGAAGTTTTCGTCGGAAGGGTAGTTTCAGGGGACCAGTTTATTTCTGATAAGGTTAAGAAACAGTGGATAGGGGATACCTTTGGGGGATATTGTACGGAAATGGAAGGAGCTGCGATCGCACAGGCGGCGTACTTAAACCACATCCCTTTTCTCATCATCAGAGCCATTTCAGATAAGGCGGATGACAGCGCAAATATGGACTATAGCGAGTTTGAGGAGAAGGCGGTTAAGCATTCTGTGAACCTTATTTTAGCCATAGCTGAACGGTATTCATATTAGGTTAAGAATCGAATCCTGACAGGATTTGACGAACGATTCTAGGCTCTCTCATCTTCCCAAAGCGAAATCGTGTGATTATAATAAACCTATCACCGGTCGAAACCGGAAAGAAAGGGGAGTTATAATTATGCTGGAATTTTTACAGACAGGCAAGGCGCTATTCGTGCTGGGAGCCCTGTGCGGCATCGGCATTGTCACCAGATGGCTGACACGTAACCTCTACAAAAGATTGATCAAAGAATCTGATAACCTTACATTGACCAAAAACAAGAGTCTTCGGGCATTTAAACAGAAGACGGAAAACACGTACCAGATTAACCAGGGAATCCCAAAGGTAAAGCCGTATCTGGAACGGCAGATGTATGATTTTAAATATATGGGAGTAACACTCCACGGCTGGAATATATTTTCCAACCAAATGACACTATGGTGCTTTCTGGCAGGAGGTGCGGCGGCATTTGCATCCTACTGGTTCCGTGCCGATTCTTATTACATAGTCTTGTATGGCTCTGCAGGTATCATGGGCGGACTGTTTACTATTCTGGTAGACCACGGCGCAGGAATTGTGGAGAAGCGGCAGCAGCTGTTTGCGACTCTGGACAATTATCTGGAGAATACGTTGATTTACCGGTTGGATATGGAAAGAGAGGAAACACAGGCAATGTCGGGGCCTCATATGGAAACCCGTGAAAATATAAGATCCATTTATTCCCAGTCACCAAAGGGAGGAGTAGAAGTCGAGCCGGAGCAGGACAAGAAGGCAGACAGGAGAAGCGCAAGGCAAAGAAATGGGACATTAGAAAAACCCTTAAGGAGCCGCACTCACAAACAGTCCATGGATGTGTTTTCCGATGCTCCGGAGCAGGTGCCCGAAAGAGCGGAAAGCCAGGCGCAGCCAGACCTTAAGAACTCCAGGCGGGATGTGGATTACTTAAAACGGAGCCTGGAACAGATTGCCGCCAGCAGGGAAAGAGAACGGGGCGGCAGGCAGGGAGAGGACTGGTTAAAGGATCTAAGCCCTGATGAGTTAAAGCTGATCGGTGAAATTCTTCAGGAATATTTAACGTGAACGTTTGGAAGGCGGAAAGAAAATCATGTCGCATTCAGAACCATTCTGTGGTATAATTTTCCTAAGCAGGGAGTCAGAAACCTGAAGTCAAATAACCCATAGCTAGTTACGGGCTATTTGGCCCCGCAGGCAGTTGCCAAGGTCAGGAAAGCTTGGCTTCGGCTCGCTGCCGTTGCGAGAATAGAAGGAAAAGGAGAATAATAGCAATGGGAAATGTAATTTTTGATTATTCCAGGGCAGCAGGATTTGTATCAGCAGAGGAAATGGAGAACATGAAGGCCACAGCAATGTGTGCAAAGAGTGTGCTGATGGACAAGTCTGGTGCAGGCAGTGATTTCTTGGGTTGGATCGATCTTCCGGTGGATTATGATAAGGAAGAATTCCAGAGAATAAAGATGGCAGCAGAGAAAATTCAAAATGATTCGGATGTTCTGCTGGTCATCGGTATCGGCGGTTCCTATCTTGGAGCCAGGGCAGCCATAGAATTTTTATCCCACAGCTTTTACAATGTATTGCCAAAAGGAAAACGTAAAACTCCGGAGATTTATTTCGTTGGAAACAGCATCAGCAGCAAATACATCCATGACCTAAAGGATGTGCTGGAAGGAAAGGATTTCTCCGTTAATATTATATCAAAATCAGGAACCACCACAGAGCCGGCAATCGCTTTCCGGGTATTTAAGGATATGCTGATTGAGAAATATGGCCGTGAAGAGGCAAATAAAAGGATTTATGCCACTACGGATAAGGCAAGGGGCGCTCTGAAGAATCTGGCTGACGAGGAAGGCTATGAATCTTTCGTGGTTCCGGATGACGTAGGAGGACGTTTCTCAGTGCTTACAGCAGTCGGCCTTCTTCCGATTGCAGTATCCGGCGCTGATATTGATAAATTAATGGAAGGCGCGGAGGCGGCCAGGATGGAAGCCCTGGAAGCGCCCTATGAGTCAAACGGCGCCCTTCAGTATGCGGCTGTGCGCAATATCCTGCTTCGGAAAGGGAAAACGGTGGAGATCGTGGCAAACTATGAGCCAAGCCTTCATTATGTTTCCGAGTGGTGGAAGCAGTTATTTGGAGAAAGTGAAGGAAAAGATCAAAGAGGGATCTTTCCAGCCGCAGTGGATTTAACCACAGACTTGCACTCTATGGGACAGTTTATTCAGGATGGGGCCAGAATTATGTTTGAAACCGTGCTGGATGTCGAAGAATCGTCCGCGGAAATTCTCCTCAAGGAAGAAGCAGTTGATACCGATGGTATGAACTACCTTGCAGGAAAGAGCGTTGATTTTGTTAATAAGAGTGCTATGAACGGAACCATTCTGGCTCATACCGACGGAAACGTGCCAAATCTTATGGTAAGGATTCCCGGACAGGATGAGTACAGCCTGGGACAGCTGTTCTACTTCTTTGAATATGCTTGCGGCATCAGCGGATATATTTTGGGTGTAAATCCGTTTAACCAGCCAGGAGTAGAAAGCTATAAGAAGAATATGTTCGCACTTCTTGGAAAACCTGGATTTGAGAAGGAAAGGGAGGAACTCTTAAAGAGGTTATAGAGTGTTGGCAGGAAACGCCGGTATTCTGGTTCAGACTTAAAAAAGTCGGACCGGAGTACCGGCTTTTATATATTTTTTGGCTTAATTGGGAACAATAAAGAGATATTTAAGAAAAACTTAGATATGAAATGTCGGTGCAGTATAGTATACTTATAATTGTGATAAAAACACATAATTAAAGGAGGAAGATATGAAAAAATATTTAATGCTTTTACTTGCTGTGGCTACGGCCCTGTCATTGACTGCTTGCAAAGGGGAAAAAGATCCAAAGGTGCTTTATGATGAGGCCTCGAAAAAAACGTCGGAGCTGACATCCATGGATGTGACCTCTGTGATCAACATGCAGATGACCCAGGGAGAGGAAACCACAGACATCAATATGGATCTTGATATGAAGATGGCGGACATTAACACCGAGAACATGAGATATCTGGCTAAGGGCACTACTTCACTTATGGGCCAGAATCTGGATATCCTCATGTATTATGAGAACGGTTATTATTATATGGATTCCATGGGCCAGAAGGTGAAATACGCCATGGATTTAGATGCCATGATGAAACAGGTAAAGCAGAGCACAGAAGGCGCAAGCGTAAATTCTTCTTATCTCAAGGAGATCACGGCAAAGAAGGATGGAAATAACCAGGTCCTTACCTTTACGGTTGATGCTGAAAAGATGGATGCCTACGTTCAGGATATGATGGGGCAGTTAGGAACCAACATGGAAGGCGTAACTTACACCATCAAAGAGGCAAGCGGTGAAGCAACGGTCAATAAGGATGGGTACTTTACAAACTCAAAGGTCAAGATGTCCCTTGAAATGAATACTCAGGGTGAGACGATAGCTATGGTAATGGATACAGATTCCACTTACAACAATCCTGGTCAAACCGTTGAGGTCACAGCGCCGGATCTGGAGGGATATACGGAAATCGATGCAAGCGCAATGGAAAACCAGTAAATCGATTGCATAATAAAAAGTTCCCATCATTAGCTCATACCTAATCAATGAAGTATTAAGGAATATTCAGAAAGGCAAAGGCATTTGAAGCGGCAGGATATGCCAGAAAGCTTCCGCCTTTGCCTTTTTTAAATATTTTGAGTTTATCTCTATGTGAAAGCTATACATTTATTCATAACTGCCATTATCTCCATTTACCATTGCCTTAAATTCTTAATCGCACTTTTCGTACAATTCTGTATGGTCTGTTAATAAATATATTGATTCAAATCCTATATTACCTAAATTTTTTCTGGAAAAAACCAAATAGTAATTTGATATGCTAAATCCGCGATAAATTTTTTAGACATATAAATTGGGTTTGAGTCTTTCTGTTCATGGAAGTCATTTTCTATAAATCCTGCCAAGCTGTAATTTCCCACTTTTCATCTTAAAAATTTACCATTGAGAGATTCCTGTTTTTTATTGTGCACTCATTTTGTTAGAACAATAATCTTCCGCCTTTGAATCTTCCTTCTCCATACCTTATATATAGCATGGGTGTTAAGAACATTGTCTATATATTTTAGTAAAATGTGGTAAAGATTTACTGGAAGAATATTTGAGGAAAATATAAAAAGTTAATAATAATCACAAAAACAGGTAATTATGCACAAATACCATATATGAAAAATGTTAAAAATAGAAGAAGATACAAAGATTCGACTAAAATTGTTGAAAAATTACTTAGTAAATTATATAATGATTTTATCAAAAAAGAGGAGGTATTTTTATGAAAAGAAAGTTGGCAGCATTGTGTATGTTATCTCTGACAGTTATAACCGTATTAAGTGGATGCGGCGGAAGTAATGCCAATCAGGATTCAGCAAAAGGCGGAAAAACTAAAATCCGTTTTGCATCCTGGGATGTGGCAGAAGATGTAGACCGCCAGCAGGAGCTGGTGGATAAGTTTAATGCGGCACATGAGGATATTGAAGTAGCTCTGGAAGCCTATGGTAAAGATTTTGATACAAAAATCAGTGCAGGCATGGGATCCGGGGATACTCCCGACGTAATGTATATGTGGAATTATCCAGCGTATTATCAGGGGTTAGAACCGCTGGATAGCTTTATTGAAAAAGAAGGGGAAGCATATAAAGCTAATTTCTATGATACCTTATGGAATTACAACTCCATGGATGGACAAATATATGGTATTCCGATCGGATTTACGACACACACCTTGTTCTATAATAAGGATTTATTCCAGGAAGCAGGAATTCCTGAGCCTACCAATGATTGGACATGGGATGATTTGCAGCAAGCGGCAAAGACCATATCTGAAAAAACCTCTGCAAAAGGCTTTGCATTCCCGATGAAGCCGGATCCATATGATTTTGAAATGTATTTATGGAGCAATGGAGCAGCGTATTGTGACAATGAGGGAAAGCTGGAGGGAAACATTAATTCCAAAGAGTCAGAGGAAGTGTTCCAGATGTTCCAGGATATGGAGAAAGATGGATATGCAGTTGCAACGGAAAAAAGCGGAACCGATGAATTCCGTTCCGGAGCAGTAGCAATGTATGTTTATGGTGCGTGGTCAATTAATTCCTTAAAGGAAGACGGTTTAAACTACGGCGTGGTTGCGATTCCCGCTTTTGCCAATGCAGGAAAAGATTCTGTCAGTATTTTAAGTTCTTCCGGTATCTCCATTTCAAAAGACAGCAAGTATAAAGAAGCAGCATGGGAATTTGTGAAATTCTGGACCAATGAAGAATCCAATAAAGCGCGTATTGGTCTGGAATTACCGGTACTTAGCAGTGTTGTAGGATCTGAAAAGATTATGGATCAGCCGGAATATGCACCATTCTACTTAATGCTTGAACAAAGCACGGGTTATACTTCTGCAAGCTTTATTATTAAAGAGTGGTCTGAATTATCAGAAAACCTGTCCTTGTCCTTTGAAGAAGTATTTAATCCAAGTTCTCTTCAGAGCGTACCGGATGTATTGAACAGTGCGGCACAGCAGTAAAACAAAATAGAAAAGAAGAATTTGGCGGTCTGGTGAATCGCTGCCAGATAGCCAGATTCCTCTAAGGGGCTACGAAAAAGAATCAGCTTAATGGGAGAATCGCTATGAAGCAAAAAAAGTTTATAAGGAATGCAACTCCATATTTCTTCATTACTCCGTGGATTATTGGGTTTTTAGTATTTACAATCGGACCGCTTATTCTGTCCCTGGGCATGAGCTTTTTTGACTGGCCATTGACGTCTGATCCGGTATTTAAGGGGTTCGGTAATTATACTGAGATGTTCACAAAAGATACTCAGTTCTGGAAGTCCCTGACAATCAGCTTGAAGTATGCAGCAATTTTTGTACCGCTTAATATGGCGATTGCGCTGTTCCTCGCAATGTTAATCACACAGCCGGTAACCGGCGTTAAAATGTACCGTACGATTTTCTATATACCGGCAGTTATTTCCGGTGTTGCGGTATCGATTATCTGGGGCTGGATTTTAAATGGGGACTATGGCGTATTGAATTATTTATTATCCTTACTGGGGATTACAGGCCCCAGGTGGCTGGTAGACCCTGCCTGGGCGCTGTTTGCAGTTGTTTTGGCCAGTGCTTTTGGCGTAGGAACGATGATGCTTATTTTCTACACGGATATTAAGAATATATCAATTGATTTATATGAAGCATCATCTTTAGACGGAGCCAGTCCGGCAAGACAGTTTTTTAGTATTACGCTGCCGATTATTACACCTACCATTTTGTTTAATTTAATCACTTCTGTTATCAGCTCTTTCCAGCAGGTGACGCTGGTAATGCTGCTGACCGGAGGCGGACCGTTAAAATCCACCTATTTCTATGGGCTGTATACCTATAACAATGCGTTTAAGCACCATAAGCTGGGCTATGCAAGCGCCAATGCTTGGGTGATGTTTATTATTATCTTAATTCTGACGGCACTGATCTTTAAGTCTTCTTCTACATGGGTATTCTATGAAACGGAAGCAAAGAATGGAAAGAAAAAAAGGGGAGGTAAAAAATAATGAAAATGTCCATGAAGTCAAAAGTGATTATCTATACCCTTCTGACTGCTGTTGCAGTTTACTTTCTGGCACCTTTTATTTATATGTTTTTTACTGCCTTTAAGACGGAAGCAGAAGCCATTGCCTACCCGCCCCGGCTATTTCCTTCTAAATGGCTGTTTGAAAACTTTAAAAACGCATGGGAATCACAGCCCTTTGGTACATACTTAAAAAATTCAATTATCATAACGGTTATGACGACTGCAGGGCAGATCCTTTCCTGTTCCTTGGTGGCATATGGTTTTGCAAGGTTTGAATTTAAAGGAAAAAACCTGTTATTTATGATTTTGCTTTCTACTATGATGATTCCATGGGATGTTACCATGATTCCTCAATATATGGAATTTAATTTATTTGGCTGGATTAATACTTTAAAACCGCTGGTTGTGCCGGCATGGTTTGGCTCGGCCTACTATATTTTCTTAATGAGGCAGTTCTTAATGGGGGTTCCAAAGGACTTTGAAGAGGCGGCGCGAATTGACGGTGCCAATGCATTTCAGATTTATTGGAAGATTTTCATGCCGATCTTAAAGCCTTCCCTCATTCTAGTAGGCGTCTTAAATATGATTACGGTGTGGAATGATTATCTTGGGCCATTGATCTTTCTTCATGACAGAAGCAAATATACACTTGCTTTAGGTCTTGCAACCTTTAAGGGAGTTCACAGCACACGGATTATCCCTATGCTTTGTATTACAATCATTATGATTATCCCGCCAATTATTATATTCATTATTGCGCAAAAGTATATTGTAGAAGGGACAAGTGGTTCTATTAAATAGAAAGAGCAGCCGGGTTAAGTATTTCATGTGCATAGATGCACTGTTTTCTTCCCGGCTATATATTTTTTGACACAAACACATAGAGGAGAAACAAAGATGATAAGGCGAACAAAAAAGAGATGGGAAGACCAGGCGCAGGGACATATTGGAAGAAGGGAAGCCCGTACAGAATTTTATAAAGATTCTGCTTCCAGAATTAATTTAAACGGAGAGTGGAAATTCCTCTATTTGGAAGCGCCGGAACTGTCCCCGGAAGGATTTATGAACAAAGGAACAGAAACAGATTGGGATATGATTGATGTGCCTTCTGTTTGGCAGTTAAGAGGATATGACCGGATGCACTATACGGATGTGTTATATTTGTTTCCGATCAATCCGCCTTTTGTACCTTCAGAAAATCCCACAGGAATTTATAAAAAAACAGTCCACATCAACAGGGAGTGGATTCAGAATGATACCATATTAAAATTCCACGGTGTGGACAGTGCATTTGATGTATGGATCAATGGAATACATGCAGGATACAGCAAGGTTAGCCGCCTTCCAAGTGAATTCGATATTACAGCCTATATCCAGGAAGGGGAAAATGACATTACAGTACGGGTCTACAAATGGTCGGATGGAACGTATTTGGAAGACCAGGATATGTGGTGGCTTTCCGGGATTTATCGTGATGTGGAATTAATCAATGAACCGAAAGATGGTGTTTTTGATTGTACCGCGGATGGAGATTTGGACAGCTCTTATAAAAATGGGATCTTAAGAGCAGATATTACCACAAAGCAGGAAATTTGTGATGGTACATGGAAATTAGAGAGAGATGGAAAGGCAGTTACCGGCGGCACCTTTCAGACAAAAGAGGGAAAGACACACATAAAAGAGACCATTCCCGGTGCAGAGCTTTGGACGGCAGAAACCCCTAATTTATATGAACTGACAGTATCTGCAGGTAAGCATGAAGTTGTGGTACGTGTTGGATTTCGAAAGATTGAAATAAAAGATAATAACTTTACGGTAAATAATCAGGTGATTCTGTTAAATGGTGTGAATCATCATGACTTCCATCCCAAAGAAGGGCGCTGTGTCACGCAGGAACAGATGAAAGCAGATATCCTGCTTATGAAACAGTATAATATCAATGCACTGCGCTGTTCCCACTATCCTGCCAATGGATATCTGTATGATTTATGCGATGAATATGGGCTCTATGTGATTGATGAAGCAGATTTAGAATGCCATGGATTTGAATGGGTAGAGCGGTATGACTGGATTACAAATGACCCATCCTGGAAGGAAGCCTATGTGGACAGAAGCGTGCGCATGGTAAAGCGGGATAGGAATCATCCATGCATTATCATGTGGTCCATGGGAAATGAATCCAGCTTTGGCTGTAATTTCAGAAGTGCCGCCAAGGCAGTAAAAGAACTGGATGCTTCCAGGCTGCTCCACTATGAGG
Organism: Lacrimispora sphenoides JCM 1415; assembly: GCF_900105615.1. NCBI lineage: Bacteria > Bacillati > Bacillota > Clostridia > Lachnospirales > Lachnospiraceae > Lacrimispora > Lacrimispora sphenoides. Next base: position 4,458,645 of record NZ_LT630003.1, read on the forward strand.
GAGATTATGAAGCAGAAGTGACCGACGTGTATTCTACCATGTACACAAGGCTGAAAAGGCTGAAAGAGATCGGAGAATCAGATTTTAAAGGAAATAAACCCCACGTGATGTGTGAATATGGTCACGCAATGGGAAATGGACCGGGCGGATTAAAGGCATATCAGGAAATGTACCGTAAATATAAACGGCTTCAAGGCGGCTTTTTGTGGGAATGGTATGACCATGGAATACTTACCGAAGAAGAAAATGAGACTTACTACCGCTATGGGGGGAATTACGGGGATTTTCCCACTAACGGGAATTTCTGCATCGATGGGCTGCTAATGCCGGATAGAACCCCATCCCCTGCCATGCTGGAATACAAACAGGTCATTGCTCCGGTGGAAGTGACAAGAATAGGTGCAGGACGGGAGATTCTTGTAAGAAACTATTATGACTTCCTGACTTTGGGCCATGTTTCTTTACGTTGGGAGATCCAGACAGAAGAACATATCATTCAGGAAGGATGCATTTCCCATATGACGGCCCTTCCTCATGAAGCTGAGAAAGTAACCATACCTTTTCTTCCATTCATAGCAGAAGCAAATACCGATTACTATCTGAATATTACGGTCTGCCAGAAACAGGATACGAACTTTGCAAAAGCCGGCCATGAAATTTCAAAAGTACAGTTTCCGTTGGATATACGTTGCGATGTACTGGAGGAACGTCCCAAAGGTGAACCATTGGAAGTATCTGAAACAGCGGATATCCTCAAGGTTGGGAATGGGTCAGTCATGGTAACATTCCATAAAATATTTGGGAAACTGCTGTCTGTTGCGGCAGAAGATCAGGAATATTTAAGCGAAGGTCCGGTGGTGAGCGTATACCGTGCCACCATTGATAATGACATGTATAAAAAAGAGGATTGGCTGAATAAATACTTTATTCAGAAATCCAGTGAGCAGACAGAATATTTTACCTATGAAACAGGGGCGGATAAAGTGGTTGTTTCGATTGGAAAATATTTTGGATGCGTAAATCAGTCCTGGGGCTTTGAATGTGACTATGAATATACCATCTATTCCTGCGGTCAGGTTAAGGTGAATTTACAGGGTAAGGCCATTCAGAGAGGAAAACTGGAACCTTCTTTCCTGCCCAGAATCGGTGTGGTCATGAAGGGGAATCAGTCCCTGCAAAAGGCCGTGTGGTATGGCCTTGGACCCGGTGAAAACTATTCAGACAGCAAAGCCGCCAGCACAAGGAGGATTTATTCCAGCTCTGTGGATGAAATGGGAACCAGCTATGTATTCCCCCAGGAAAATGGTCATAGGGAAGAAGTAAAATGGTTTGGAATAGGAGATGGGAATAAGAGCCTGTTATGTAAAATGGAAGCGCCTTTGGGACTGAATCTGGCAAATTATACAGATGAAAGCCTGGAAGAGGCAAAACACCCATTCCAGATACAACGGGCAGACCATGTTGAAATCCATTTGGATTATTTACAGTCCGGACTTGGAAGCAATAGCTGCGGTGAGGAGCAAATGGAAGAATTTAAAGGTAAGCTTCAAGATTTTTCTATGGCATTTGTGCTACAGGTAGTTGATGACGGGGAAATAAAGAAGGAAGCAAAGAAGCGTTATTTGGACTAGGAAGGGTAAAGGAGCAGTCGAAGAATGATAAAAGAGAGATTTTCAGGGAAATTAAAAGAGTTGCTAAGCTCCGATGACTGGATGATTCTGCAGCAGGAATATGAACCGGAAGAAAATTTGAAATTTGAAAGTTTATTCAGTTTATCCAATGGGTATCTGGGAATCAGGGGAAGTTATGAAGAAGGCGGGAAAATAACCCTCCCATATTTATATATTAATGGCGTATTTGATAAATCAGAAACCTTTATGAGGGAACTTGCTGCACTTCCCAATTGGCTTGGGATAAAGCTTTATATTGAAAAAGAGCTGATTGGAATAGAAAACTGCCAGATTCTAAAGTTTTCCAGAGCCCTTGATATGAAACAGGCCCTTCTTGCAAAAAGTTATATATTGCGGGATAAAAAGGGAAGAGAAACCCTGGTGGAAGGAATCCGGTTTGTGAGCCGTGCCAATGTACATCGCATGGGAATCAAACTGTATGTCACACCGTTAAATTACAGCGGAATCATAGAAGTGGAAAATATCATTGACGGTACGATAATTAACTTCCATGATGCCCCCCGCTTTAAAGTAAAACATACATATATGACAGCAAATGATGCGCTGGATAAAGATGGTATTTATATGGAAGTGGCGACCAGGGATGATCACCTTCATGTAGGATCCGGATGCCGGATCGAAGCCTATAAAAATGGCAAGGGAATTCTGAAAAACCGGATGTTCCACGCCTTTGGGGAACAAGGGGTGGAGTTTGGTGATTTTGATGCCATGGAAGGGGAAACAGTAGAAATCATAAAATATGTATCCATGTATACAGAACGTGATGCAGCCAGATATGCACTTCATGGGTCGGTAAAAGATGAAATAGATGGATTTTTAGAAATAGGTTTTGAAGAAGAGCTGGCAGCCCATAGGGCGGTTTATGAGGAGATGTGGAAAGCCGCGGATATCCGTATTGAAGGTGACTTTGAGCTGGACCGGGCAGTCCGTTTCAATATTTTCCATTTAATGAGCACGGGCAATGAGAGAGATGCCAGAGTCAATGTGGGCGCAAAGCTCCTTTCCGGCGAAGAATACGGCGGCCATGCCTTTTGGGATACGGAAATTTTCATGCTTCCCTTTTTTGCATACGTTTTCCCTAAAACGGCAAGAAATCTGGAATCTTACCGGTATCATTTGCTGGATGCAGCAAGGGAAAATGCCAGGAAAAACGGCTATAAAGGAGCACAATATCCATGGGAATCTGCGGATGACGGCACAGAGCAGTGCCCTGACTGGACCATTGAGCCGGATGGTTCCTGTTACCGCTGTTATGTAGCCGTTTATGAGCATCACGTGACGGCGGCAGTTGCTTATGGCATTTATAATTATGTGAAAATAACCAGAGACATCGATTTTTTACTGAACCAGGGAGTGGAGATTTTAACAGAAACAGCAAGGTTTTGGGCCAGCCGGTGTGAATATGTCGCAGAAAAGGACTGCTATGAGATTAACCAGGTAACCGGCCCTGATGAATGGCATGAACCGGTAAATAACAATCTCTATACCAATTATCTGGCGAAATGGAATCTGCGCTATGTGATTGCCTTAATTGACACCCTTAAGAAAGAGCATGCCAAAGATTATGATACGATAATCCGGAAAACAGGGTTAACGGACGGAGAAATCAAAAATTGGGAGATCGTCCAGGAAAAGATGTACCTTCCGAGAAAAGAAGGCACGAGCCTTTTAGAGCAGTTTGAAGGTTACTTTAAGCTGGATGATGTGGTGATTGAAAAATACGATGAAAATGACTGGCCGATTCGTCCGGAAGCCTTTAAGACCAAGAAGGCAAGACAGACACAGATTATTAAGCAGGCGGATGTGGTCATGCTTCTTCACTTAATGGGAGAAGAATTTTCGGAAGATGAGATAGGTCAAAATTACGAGTATTATGAAAAACGTACCCTTCATGGATCTTCTTTAAGCCCAAGCATTTACTCTGTTATGGGATTAAAGGTAGGAGACGATTCCAAGGCGTACCGGTATCTGAAAAGAGCCGCTTTCCTGGATTTGCTGAACTTACAGAAAAACACGAGGGAAGGGATTCACGCTGCAAATACCGGAGGCGTATGGCAGACCGTGGTATTTGGATTTGCCGGGGTTTCCATTGGGGAAGACGGTATGCTGACTGTTCGCCCTCACATGCCAAAGGAATGGGAGGGGCTGGACTTTAGCCTCCACTATCGGAATTCCTGGTTAAAGATCACCATCAGCAGGGATAACAGCGTCTTAGTGAAGGTACTGGACGGGGAAGCCCTTAATGTAAAGGTAAATGGGCAGATCATAAAGGCATCCAGGGAATAGAGAGGGCATGTACATGAAAAAAAGGCTTGCAATCGGGGGGCTTATCTTAGTAACCATCATATGGGGCGGCGGCTTTGTTGCCAGCGATATGGCTCTGGAGAGTATGAGACCATTTCAGATTATGGCGGTCCGTTTTCTATTAGGCACTATTTTAATGGGGCTGATCAGCATACGTTCCTTAAAAGGAATCACAAAATCAGAAGTAAAGGCAGGGGGGCTCATGGGTCTCGCCCTCTTTGCCGGATTTGCATTTCAGATTGTGGGGCTTCAATACACCACACCCTCTAAAAATGCATTTTTAACAGCGTTAAATGTGGTGATCGTTCCGTTTATTTCATTTCTGATCTTAAGAAAGAAAATAGGAGCAAGAGGGATCGCCGGGGCAGTGATGTCCATAGCAGGTGTGGCCCTTCTGTCATTAGACCGAAATTTTTCCTTAGGCCTTGGGGACGGGCTGACTCTTATCTGCGCTGTTGGGTTTGCATTTCAAATATTTCTTACAAGTGAATATGTAAAGAAATACCGTGCGACTGTATTGAACTTTATTCAGATGATAACCGCATTCTTTTTATCCTTCATCAGCTTAATTGCTTTTGGAGAGACACAGTTTCATGTGACCGGGAAAGGAATATTAAGTGTTCTTTATTTAGGAGTGATCAGCACAACGGTATGCTACCTGCTTCAGACAGCAAGCCAGAAATATGTAGATGAAACAAAAGCGGCTATTATTCTGTCCCTGGAATCCGTATTTGGAACATTGTTTTCTATTCTGATTCTTGGGGAAATTGTCACCCCCCGCATGTTGGCGGGCAGCTTGATCATCTTAGGAGCAGTTGTAATATCAAACCTTTCAGAAGCCGGGCAGGTAGAATAGGAGGTTCCTTATGAAATATAAGGCAGTTATTTTTGATTTGGATGGGGTGATCTGTCATACGGACAGATACCATTATCAGGCATGGAAACAGGTCGCAGAAGAACTTGGCGTTTATTTTGATGAAGAAATCAATAACCGGTTGCGGGGAATCAGCCGCATGGAAAGTCTTGAGATCATTTTGGAGAATTATCACGGGAACTTAAACCAGGAAGAAAAGACGTTTCTGGCAGAAAAGAAAAATGAAATCTATAAGGAGTTATTGAAGCATATGAGCCCGAAGGATCTTTCCGGGGAAGTAAAGGCAACACTTAATGCCCTCCGCTTAAAAGGGCTGAAGCTTGGCATTGGATCTTCCAGTAAGAATGCAGGATTCATCTTAGAGCGTATTGGCCTTTTTGGGTATTTTGATGCTATTTCTGACGGAAATAATATTATTAATTCCAAACCTGACCCGGAAGTGTTTCTAAAAGCAGCCAGGTTCCTTTCAGAGGACCCGAAAGGCTGCCTTGTGGTAGAAGATGCCAAAGCCGGATTAGAGGCTGCCAAAGCCGGAAATATGGACTGCGGGGCAATTGGAGATGGGATATCCTGCAATATTGCAACCTATCAATTAAATACATTCTCTGATCTGCTTAAAATCGTAGAACCTTGATGGATCACAACGCCGGACTGTAACAAATTTGATATTGTGACAGACATATGATGATAGTTGCGGCACAAAATCAGATATGATAAAATGAGGACAATATAAGAAGCGAGGAAGGAAAAAATAGTGGCAACAATTAAAGAAATAGCTGAAATGGCAGGCGTTTCTGCTGCGACCGTATCTCGTGTCCTTAATTTTGATGACACGTTAAATGTACAGGACGAGACGAAACAAAGAGTGTTTGAGGCCGCAGAACGATTAGAATATCAGATGCGGGACAAGAAGAAGTATAAAAAGAAATTAAAGCTTGGCATGATATCATCCTATTCCCTGGAAGAGGAATTAGAAGATACCTTTTATCTATCTGTACGTATTGCAATAGAGAGGAAATTAGAAGAGGAAGGGTTTAAAAAGTTTCCGGTCAATTTAGGGGATTCTGTGGAAAGCACATCGAATCTGGACGGATTGATCTGCCTTGGGACCTTTAGTGAATCCATGGTAAACAAGGTGAAATCCTTTCATAAGCCGGCTGTTTTTGTGGATGCATTGGGTGACTTGGATTTGTTTGATTCCGTGGTAACAGATTTAAGACACTCTGTAAAGAAGGTGCTCAGTTATTTTTTACAGGAAGGCCACAAAAAGATCGCATTTATTGGAGGCCGTGATGTGGATGTGGATGGGAAAGAAGTGGTGGATTTAAGGGTTCCTATTTATCGTTCTTTCATGGAAGAGAGAGGGATTCTAAATGAGGAATATATTAAGATAGGCGGCTATACTCCCAAGCATGGATATAGGCTCGGAAAGGAACTTTTGGCTATGGAAGAAAGGCCAAGCGCTATCTTTACAGCAAACGATTCTTTAGCCGTTGGTTGTTATAAAGCCATACAGGAGGCAGGGCTTTGTATTCCGGAGGATATCAGCATAATTGGATTTAATGATATCTCCATTGCTAAATATTTGATTCCTCCTCTTACGACCGTTCATATTTATATGGATTTTATGGGTTCTCAGGCAGTAAGTATACTGGCGGAACGGATATATTCCGGGCGTGAGATCAGTATGCATATTTCCTTACCTACAAAATTGATGGTTCGGGGAAGTGTCAGTAAATGGAAAGGTTAGAATTAAGGGCTGCCGGCTCTATCAAGATGCTGTTTCTTCGCGTTTGTGCGGGAGGAACAGCATTTTTTGTGGATTTTATAAATCTGCTTGACAAGTATCTGATTTCAGATTAACCTTTAAGTGTCCGATATCGGATACTTTATGATAGAGGAGATTCTGGAATGAATGAACCGATCAAAAAGCAACAAGGAATTTTAAACCAACAGGAAAAGGAACTTGCAGCCATCTATCACAGCGCTGCTATAAGATACGGAATTTCTGACAGTGAACTTTGGGTATGGTATGCCCTTCTTGTTTGGGGAGGTGAGTATTCCCAGCAAGACATCTGTGATATATGGTCTTTGCCGAAACAGACTGTCAACTCCGTAATCGCAAATTTAACAAAAAAAGGCTATGTATTCCTGGAAACAGTTCCTGGAACGCGCAACCGGAAAATCATCCGTCTTACCGAAGCAGGAAAAGCGTTTGGTGAAAACAGGGTACTGCATATATATGAAGCAGAAACGAGAGTCATCGAAAAGATGCCGGAGCAGGAGCTTAAGACATTCATCGCATTGATGGGGAAGTATATTACCCTTTTGCGTGAAGAAATAAATAAAGAGTAATGAAAACAAGCAGAAAGGAGAATTATGAATCGAGAACCTCAAAATAGGATCCTGACAATCCCAAATATGCTTTCCGCTTTACGCATATGCATGATACCGCTTCTTGTCTGGCTATACTACGTAAAACAGGATTATTTAAGGACAGGAGGCCTTCTGATCCTGTCTGGCCTGACAGATGTTGTAGATGGTTTTATTGCAAGACGTTTTCAAATGATCAGCAATTTGGGTAAGGTATTGGACCCGATTGCTGATAAGCTGACCCAGGGGGCGATGCTCTTTTGCCTTGTCACCCGCTTCCCCTTAATGATGGCACCGCTTGTTCTTCTGATTCTGAAAGAGATATTTGCAGGAATCACAGGCTTTTTGGTGATCCGGAACACGGGGCAGGTTTTTGGGGCAAATTGGCATGGTAAAGCAGCAACGATTCTGCTTTATGCCATGATGATCCTTCATGTGATATGGAATGACATTCCCAGGATATTATCGGATATGCTTATTGTAATTTGCATCCTTATGATGTTTGTTTCTCTTGTTCTTTACGGAATCCGCAATATAGCGGCATTGAAGAATACAAACAAAACTTAGCAAAGAAAGGAGAAGAATCATGCATAATGACACAATCAATCTGCTTGTGACCTTTGATAAAAACTATATAAAACCGTTTCAAACCATGTTAGTGTCTCTGCTTGCTAATAATCCTCGGGAAACCGTACATGTATGGCTGCTGCATAGCGCGATCCCCCAGGAGGAGCTTCAAGCCCTGGAAGAATACTGCAGCTTGCGCTGTGTACCCTTAACTCCACTGCAGGTAGACCGTGCAATCTTCCAGAATGCCCCCATTTCAAAAAGGTACCCTCAGGAGATGTATTACCGCTTGCTGGCTCCCCATCTTCTTCCTGAGTCCTTGGAAAAGGTTCTTTATCTTGATCCGGATATCCTTGTGATTAATCCCCTTCGCCCATTGTGGGATGTGGAACTTAAAGGGTGTGCCTTTGCCGCCGCGTCCCATACCGGAATTACGGAGATAATGAATGATATCAATCGTGTAAGGCTGGGTACCGAGCATGACTATTACAATACCGGTGTTTTGTTGATGGATTTAGAAAAGGCCAGGGAGCTTGTCAAGACAGATGCTATTTTTAAGTGTGTCAGCGAACACGAATCGGACCTTCTGCTCCCGGATCAGGATGTTTTTAATTTCCTGTATGGACAGCAGACCATGCAGGTGGACGATGCCATATGGAACTATGATGCCAGGTATTACTCTAATTACCTCATAAGAAGCGGCGGCATTATTAATCTGGAATGGGTAATGCAGAAGACGGCGGTTCTTCATTTCTGCGGAAAAAGAAAACCCTGGGCAGCATCCTATTCCCATCGCTTTGGGTCTCTGTATAAGCATTATATGCAGGCTGCCGCCAGATAGCAGTTTGAATCAGCAGGTGTTGCGGCATGATACCAGAGAATACAACAGCAAAACGGCATAGTCAAAACTGACTATGCCGTATGGTGTACGAACACTTCTTTCGCTTATTCTTCTATGACCTGAATTTCCAGAAAATCAAAATCAATGTGCTCTATAAAATTATCCTGGGTAAACCGGGCCTTGGAATGTCTTTGAAATTCATGGATGGTAGCATCAAGCCACATAGGTTTTCCAAGATCGAACTGGAGGCAGATATCGTCAAGCGCCTGAAAGACCATAGTAGTTCTGGAAAGGCTGTAGTCGGAGATGCAGATGACGGTGTCTTTCATGATCCTGGTATCTTTCATTAATTTTGCCCACATGCGAAACATAAACGAATTTTCCTTTCTAAAATAAGGGGATGCCATCAGTTGCTTTTATGATGCAACGATTATAGCATTATTGCACAGAAAAAGGCAAGAAGGAAAATGGCGGACATTGTAAAACAATGAAAAATATGATAGAATCTTTGTAGGAAAAACCGAAGGAGGAAGACTTAAGATGGCGCAACCCATAACAGATCAGGTTGGTTTTCTTGGAGAGGCCTGCAGGGCCGTTCAGGAGCTATCTGCAAGCAGGAGTTTATTGGAAAAGTTCCGGCTGGAGGAGAAACGTCTGGAGAAGGAACTGGATGCAGAAAGGAAGGCTGTGACAGATGCCATCAGCCTTACGGTGAAGAAACGGATCGAGGAAATAAACGACACCTATGACAAGGAAATAGCAAGGGAACAGGACCGCTTAAAACGGATGAGAGGGAAGCGGGAGAAGGCAAAAACCCAGGGAGTCAGGGAACGGATCGAAGAGGAGACGGCAGAGCTTAAGGCAAACAACCGGGAGTTAATGCTGCAGATGAAGTCAGTTTTCCAGCAGGACCGGGTTCCTGGCCTTTGTAAAAGCGGCTGGTATTATGCTCTGTATCTTCCCAGGGGATTTTCTGAGTTCCTTGTGCTGCTTTTTAATATTTTCTTGTTCTTTCTTGCAATCCCCTGCGGGATCTATCTGTTGCTTCCGGAGAAATCTCCTTTTTATCTTATGGGGATTTACTTTGCGGCCATTTTGTTTTTTGGGGGCCTTTACATCCTCATCAATAATCTTACCAAGGTGAGGCATCAGAGTGCATTAAGAAAAGGAAGGTCCATCAGAGACCTTATTAAGTCCAACAAACGAAAGATCAAGGTTATCGTCCATTCTATAAAAAAAGACCGTGATGAAGCAGTATACAATCTGGAGAAATATGATGACGAGATCGCCCGGATCGATCAGGACTTATCCAATATTGCCGATAAGAAGCGGGAAGCCTTAAATACCTTTGATAAGGTGACAAAGACCATCCTGTCCGATGAGATCGCCGGCAACAGCAGGGATAAGATTGCAAAGCTTGAGGAAGAATATGAAGCGGCAGCAGCGAATGCCAATGAGGCGGAAATCAGGGTAAAGGAGCAGACCCTGTTTATCAATGATAACTATGCGTCCTATATTGGAAAAGAATTTATGGTTCCGGAAAGGCTTGACGAACTGGCAGATATGATCCGGATGGGCAAGGCTTCCTCCATCAGTGAAGCAAAAACTCTTTATAAGAGTCTTAAAGAATAAAATCAAGGTGCGGGATGAAAGGGTTTGTCTGCCTTTTTCCGGCACCTTTTTTAATATAATTACCTCTATGAAGGCAATTTCCCAATGATATTTCCTGTCCCTGTAAATGAATAATTCCATAAATGGCGGCTTATAATAGAACAGAGAAAATATGGACAGCAAGGCAGGATATTATGAAATTATGGGAAAGAATTGCGATCCGCGGAAACCGGGACGTTTTTTATTATGATACAAAGCAGGTATTCCAGGCAGAGGAGTTTGCTTCCAGGCTTTACGACATGATACGTATGGAGCAGGAAAACGGAAAGGTGGCGGGAGTGCTGTTTTTGTGCATTGGAACCGACCGCTCTACGGGAGACAGTCTTGGACCGCTCATTGGCTACAAGCTGAAGGAAAAGGAGCTGGAATATTTAGAAATTCTGGGGACACTGGAACGTCCGGTCCATGCCATGAATCTGGAGACTTACCAGACCATTTTAAAGCTTCGCTATCCGAATCACGTGGTGGTGGCAGTGGATGCTTCTGTCGGAAGCTTGGAGCATATCGGCTATGTAACACTGGGAAAAGGAGCGTTAAAGCCAGGCCTTGGTGTCAGTAAGGAGCTTCGGGCCGTAGGAGATATTTTTATTACCGGGATCGTAGGGAGCTGCGGTAATTATGACCCTCTGATGCTGCAGAGCATCCGGCTTTCCGTTGTTATGCGCATGGCTGACTGCATCAGCTATAGTATTTATCTTGTCGAAAAGTTATGGGAAAACACTGCCCTGCTTTGACACGATTTTCACCCGTTTCATGCTATGATTCATTGGATTAAAAAGAATAGCGAGGTGAGCCAATGGGTGAATTATATAATCCGTTCCCGAAGCTGCCGAAGAATATAAGGCAGATCGGGGAAAGGGATCAGATTGTAAAATTGTATATGGAAGATTATGTAAATACGTATTTGAAACGTCTGTATCCTGCGGGTGGACAAGAACTCCGGGTTGGTCTTCTGTTAGGCGGCATGGAATTCAATGACGGAACGCCATATATCTTCATTGACGGTGCTTTGGAAATGGAGGATGTGACGGAGGCAGGAGGCCGGGTGGTGTTTTCGGAGCTGTCCTGGAAAAGGGCCTATCGGAATATGGAGCAGCTTTTTCCAAAGCGGTCCATCCAGGGCTGGTTTTTGTGCGGCAGGCCGGGAGATGATTTAAGTCCCATCAATTATTGGAAACAGCATATTCAGTATTTTGGGGGACCCAACAGGCTGATGTATTTAAGCAATGGAGCGGATGGAGACGAAACAGTTTACATAACTTCGGAGGATGGATTTTACAAGCTTAAAGGATACAGCATTTATTATGAGCGAAATCAGATGATGCAGGACTATATGGTACTGCGAAAGGATGTAAAACGTATCGAAACCGATACAAATGATAAGGTAATCGAAGAATTCCGCAAGCGGATGGACGAGCATAAGGTGGAAGTTACGGACCGGCATCAGACGGTAGGGCTTCTCCGGGGCATGTGTATGGCCATGTCAATCGTCATATTAGCTGGCGGAATTGTTATGTTTAACAACTATGAACGGATGCGGAGTATGGAAAGTGTGATCGCATCGGCCATTCCGGCCAAGGCGGAACAGATTTTGATTGGGAAAAAAGGCACGGAAAAAGGAGGTAACGGCGAATCCAAGGTAATTGTGGAAGAGGCAGAGGGAGGCGTTTATCCTACCACTGCAGTAAGTAAGGAGACCATGTCTGAAACTATGCCGGAACAATCCCAGGCGGAGACCATGGCGGAGAGCAAAGCAGCAGAAACGATGCCCCAGGAGACTCCGGCGGCGACACAGGCGCCGACTCAGGCAGCGACTCAGCCAGCAGTCCAGGAAACAGAGGCAGCTGCAGAGAACACTCCGCGGGTTCATGTGGTACAGGAGGGAGAAACTCTTTACGGTATCTGTATAGCCGAATACCATACGGTAAATAAATTAAAAGAAATCTGTGAGCTTAACGGTCTGGATGATGAAAATAAAATTGTAGCCGGCCAGAAATTACTTCTTCCATAGAAAAATATAATGCGTTTCTTCCTGAAATGATGTATACTACCAGTATATATGGGCATTTTTGGGAGAAAAGAGCATGATTGACAGGAACTCTATGAATCGAGAGATTAAAAAAAACCAGCTTCGGCGGCAGATTGTTTCATCTTCTCCTCAGGAGGGCACAGACAGCCAGGAGATCATAAAAAAAGCCCTCACCAGGGTGAAAAAGAGAAGGATCAGGATCGCTCTGGTGCTGTTTTTGGTGTTTATAGCAGGAGCCATAGGTGTTTATGAGTATTTTACCCATTATCAGTACACCCAGTATGGCGTAGCCTGGAGTAAAGATATGAATGAGGGAAGCTATGTGGGATATCTTAGCTTTGGTTCCAATGTATTAAAATACAGCAAGGATGGAGCCTCCTATCTGGATTCCCAGGGGAAAGAAGTCTGGATACAAAGCTATGAAATGAAATCTCCCATGGCATGCGTAAACGGGAATTATGCGGCTATTGCGGACCAGCAGGGAAATTCCATTTATATCTTTGATAAATCAGGTAATACTGGTATAGCGACTACGGTGCTTCCTGTCGTGAAGGCAACGGTGTCCTCTTACGGAGTGGTGGCCGCGATCCTGGAGGACTCCACATCAAATTATATTTATTTCTTTAAGCGGGATGGAAGCGCCCTTGATGTAAAGATCAAGGCACTTTTAGGAGGGGATTCTGGTTATCCGGTGGATATCAGCTTGTCCCCTGATGGCACCCAGCTGATCGGTGCTTATGCATATTTGAAAAACGGAACGTTAAACGGCAGGGTGGCTTTTCACAATTTTGCGGAAATCGGCAAAAGCGTTCCTGACAGACTGGTGGGCGGTTTTGATGAGCCTTATGATTCTTCCCTTGTCGCCCAGGTCCAGTTCCTTGACGATACATACTCCTGTGCCTTTGCTGACAACAGCGTATCTTTTTACTCCACTAAGAATGAGCTTTCTCCGGAGCTGATCCGGCAGGTAGCCGTGGAAGAGGAGATAAGGAGCGTGTTTTATTCGGAAAAATATGTTGGGCTTATTGTAAACAACCCGGAAGGAGAAAATCCCTACCGTCTGGATGTGTACAAGCCCAATGGGAATCTTGTGTTTTCCAAAGGTTTCCAATATCAGTACACCCATGCGGATATTGACGGGGACCATGTAATTTTGTATAATGAAGATTCTTGCAGAGTCTATAACATGTCCGGAAGGCTTAAGTTTGCCGGGACATTTGATTTTCCGATATCTAAGATTAGAAACGGCAGGTTCCCCAATACTCTGATCGTAACCGGCACCCAAAACATGAAAGAAATAAGATTACAAATAGGAGGACAATACCAATGAGCAACATCGATACCATGTCAGTCAATGCAATCCGTGTCCTATCAGCGGATGCCATCCAAAAAGCCAATTCCGGACATCCGGGACTTCCCTTAGGCTGCGCATCAGCAGCATACGAATTATGGGCAAACCATATGAACCACAATCCAGCAGATCCGGACTGGGCCAACAGAGACCGCTTTATCTTATCCGGAGGCCATGGTTCCATGCTTTTGTATTCCCTGCTCCATTTATTTGGCTATGGGAATTTATCAAAAGAGGATGTGATGAATTTCCGCCAGCATGGCTCCAAGACTCCAGGACATCCGGAGTATGGTCATACCGTAGGCGTGGAAGCTACCACAGGTCCTTTAGGCGCAGGTATGGGTATGGCAGTTGGTATGGCCATTGCCGAGAAACATTTGTCATCCGTATTCAACAAAGAGAATTTTCCGGTTGTTGACCATTATACCTATGTACTGGGCGGAGATGGATGCATGATGGAAGGTATTTCCTCTGAGGTATTTTCTCTGGCTGGTACCCTTGGCCTTGGAAAATTAATCGTTCTTTATGACTCCAATCAGATCTCCATTGAAGGAAGCACTGACATCGCATTTACTGAGGATGTGAAAAAGCGCATGGAAGCCTTCCATTTCCAGACCATTACCGTTGAAGATGGAAACGATTTGGAAGCCATTGGACGAGCCATTGAAGAAGCGAAAGCAGATACCGAACACCCCTCCTTTATTACGATTAAAACCCAGATCGGTTATGGCTGTCCTGCGAAGCAGGGGAAAGCCAGTGCTCACGGAGAACCTCTGGGAGCAGACAATGTGACAGCCCTGAAGGAAAACTTAGGCTGGCCTTCCATGGAGCCATTCTATGTTCCTGAAGAAGTGTACAGCCATTATCAGAAGATCGCAGAGGATAAGGCAGAAACAGAAGCAGCATGGAATGTAATGTTTGCTGCATACTGCCAGGAGTATCCTGATATGGAAGAACTTTGGAATGCATACCATGACCCGGATGCAGGTGAGAAAGCCATTGAAAAATGCGAAGACTTCTGGAAACGGTCTGAAAAGGCAGATGCAACCAGGAATTTATCCGGACAGGTTTTAAACCGTTTAAAGACCTATATGCCAAACTTAATCGGCGGTTCTGCGGATCTGGCTCCTTCCAATAAAACCAATATGTCCGATATGGGTGATTTTTCAAAGGATAACGGCGGCGGCCGCAACCTGCATTTTGGCGTAAGAGAGCTTGGTATGACAGCTATCGGAAACGGAATGATGCTTCACGGAGGCCTTCGCACCTATATAGCAACCTTTTTCGTGTTCAGCGATTATACAAAGCCAATGGCACGCTTATCCTCGTTAATGGGCGTTCCGCTGACCTTTGTATTTACCCATGACAGCATCGGCGTTGGAGAGGATGGACCAACCCATGAGCCGATTGAACAGCTTGCCATGTTAAGGGCAATGCCTAATTTCCATGTGTTCCGTCCCTGTGATGAGACAGAGACAGCAGCAGCCTGGTATTCTGCACTGACCTCTAAAAAAACCCCTACTGCCCTTGTTCTTACAAGGCAGAACTTAACACCTATGCCTGGAAGCAGCAAGGAAGCCTTAAAAGGAGGCTATGTGATCGATGACTGTGAAGGTACACCTGAGATCATTCTGATTGCAAGCGGTTCTGAGGTGGAGCTGGCAGTCAATGCGAAGAAGCTTCTTACCGACAAAAAGGTACGTGTAGTTTCCATGCCTTGTATGGATCTGTATGAGGAACAGACTGAGGAGTATAAGGAGTCTGTCCTTCCAAAGGCAGTTCGCAAGCGCGTGGCAGTAGAAGCATTAAGTGATTTCGGCTGGGGTAAATATGTAGGCCTTGACGGAACGTATGTGACCATGAAAGGCTTCGGTGCCAGCGGCCCCGCAAATCTTTTATTTGAACATTTCGGATTTACAGCAGAAAACGTGGCAGAGGCTGCAAGGTCCATCTAGCTCCACTGCGGACTTACGGTACAAAAGGCAAAAAAGGAGTGTAAATAATATGGGAATGAAATGTGTCGGTGTAGATGTAGGCGGTACATCTGTAAAAATCGGAATATTTGAAATAACAGGAGAGCTCATCCATAAGTGGGAAGTCCCCACCAGACAAGAAGAAGGCGGAAAATACATCCTTAGCGACACCGCCGCTTCCATACTGAAAACCCTGAAAGAGCTGAATATTCCTCTGGATGAGGTAAAAGGAGCAGGCATGGGAGTCCCAGGCCCAGTCATGCCCAGCGGGTATGTAGAAGTCTGTGTAAACCTGGGCTGGCGTGATATGTATCCAGAAAAAGAATTAAGTGAGATGCTTCACGGCATCCCAGTAAAAAGCGGCAATGATGCCAATGTTGCAGCACTTGGAGAGATGTGGCAGGGAGGCGGAAAAGGCTATGATGATATCGTTATGGTCACCCTGGGCACCGGAGTAGGCGGCGGCGTGATCATTGACCAGAAGATTGTTGCCGGAAAGCATGGCCTGGCCGGAGAGATCGGACATGTCCATATCCGTGACGATGAAACAGAAAGCTGTAATTGCGGAGGCATAGGCTGTGTGGAGCAGATAGCCAGCGCAACAGGCATAGCAAGAGAAGCCAGAAGAAAAATGGCTGCAAAAGATACCCCATCCGTTCTCAGGACATATGGAGACAACGTAACGGCAAAGGATGTGCTGGATGCTGCCAAGGAAGGGGACGCACTGGCCTGTGAGGTCATGGAAGTAGTAGGCCATTACCTTGGCCTTGCCCTGGCCCAGATTTCCATGGTAACAGACCCGGAGGTCTTTGTTATTGGGGGCGGCGTTTCAAAAGCCGGATCCTTCTTAATTGATATCCTATATAAACATTTTGACAAGTACACACCTATTTCCAAAAATAAGAGCGGAATCGTCCTGGCTAAGCTGGGAAATGATGCAGGAATATATGGAGCAGCAAGGCTGATCCTGGATTAAGAATGAAGAGGCGGATTCGGAAGAATCCGCCTCTTTTTTAATATACTAATACAAACATTACTGGCAAAGCGCCTTAGCAACTTCTGCCGCCTTATTAAAATCCTCTTCTTCCGGATTCCAAAGGCACTTGGCTTCCGTTTCCACTACCGAGAAGCCGGCATCAGTCAGCCGTTCCCGAAGGACCTTTGTTCCCTCTCCGCTCCAGCCATAGCAACCAAATACTGCCGCCTTTTTGCCCTTATACTTCAGTTCCTTCAGGAAATCAAGCCATCCTCCCACAGAAGAAAGGATGCTGCCTCCTACGGTTGGGGAACCAAGGGCAATTGCTTTTGATTTAAACACCTCTGTCATAATATCATTTTTATTTACCTTGGAAATATTATAAATCTTCACCCTGGTATCCGGCGAAATCCGTGCAATTTCGGCACTGATCTTGTGGGCCAGCTGTTTTGTTCCATCCCACATCGTATCATAAACAATGGTGATTTGATCCTCCTGATAATTCTGTGACCATTCATAATATTTTTCCACGATCTGCAAAGGATTCTCCCTCCAGATGGAACCGTGGCTGGTGGCAATCATATCGATGGGCAGGTTAAGCCCTTGAATTTCCTCAATTTTCTTTTTCACAAGAGGAGAAAACGGAGTTAAAATATTGGCATAATATTTGACAGCCTCCTCCCAAAGCCTGCACTGGTCAGCCTTATCATTAAATAATTCCTCCACAGCAAAATGCTGTCCAAACGCGTCATTGGAAAAGAGGATATGATCCCCTGTCAGGTAAGTAGCCATGCTGTCAGGCCAGTGGAGCATTTTCATTTCCACAAAGACCAGCTTCTTCCCATTTCCGATATCAATGGAATCCCCTGTCTTAACCACCTGATAATTCCATTCCGGATGGTGATACTGGCCGGTAAGAGATTTCACCCCGTTTGCGGTACAATAAATAGGTGTGCCCGGTATTTTCTCCATCAATGCAGGAAGGGAACCGCTGTGATCCACTTCCCCGTGGTTGGCAACAATAAAATCAATTTCCTTTAAATCAATCTCTTTTTCCAGATTATCTATAAATTCCGTAGAATGCGGCTTCCATACCGTGTCGATGAGTACTGTCTTTTCTTCCCTGATTAAATAGGCGTTCTGGCTTGAGCCATGATTAATGGAGTAATCCGCTCCGTGAAAGGATTCCAGCTCCCAATCCATGATTCCTACCCAATAAACATTATTTTTCACAAGTTTTTTCATGATCAATTTCCTCCTTCATATTTTGGAAACAGCAGTGAGTTTTCAGTAAATATATGAATATACACATCATTAATCAGTTCCTGAAGCTTTTGAAATGCCAGGCGGTAAGAGGCACAGCCATCTTCCGGCGCAGTAAAATCATTGGTGCAGGCTGTGATTTCTTTTACCAGATTTCCGGCTGCTTCATGTTCAACCTCTAAATCCTTCACATATCCGGAGCGCATGTCACCTGCAAAGCTTTTTTTCATATAAGGGAAAATAAGCTTTTCTTCCTTTGCAAAATGCTCCTGGAGTTCCTTTCTCAAGTCTGAAAAAAGCCCGTGTAAGGGAACAAGCTGTGCTTGATGGTGTTCGTAATGAGCCAGCAAGACCTTATTGATCAGCTCATCAATTTCTGCCAGCAGGATTCTTTCTTTCGAATGATGAGTGTTAATAATATAATCAATCAGGTCTGGAACTTCCATTTCCATCAGCCGTTCCACGGCCAGCACTTGTCCCTTGTTTGATCGTTTAGGTTGATTCACAATTTTTTTATTCAGCAGTTCGATAAAGCTCTTTGATTCGATTCCCAGCTTCTGTATGGCCTCTTCCAAGGCATCCTTTCCGCCGCAGCAATAATCAATATGAAAGTCATTAAAGATCTCAACTGCTTCCGGATAGGCCTTAACAACATCGGTCACTTTCATTTTACCTGTAATCATATTCTCCTCCTCTTTTCTGAATTCTATGGTATTCAGAAACGTTTGTTTTTGTTTGTAAGGCCAGTATATCTGGAAAAGAGAATAAAAAATGTGATTTAAATCATTATTTTAAAACTATTTATTTTTTATGTTTCATTATCAAAAATGTCTCTTAAAATATCTTTATTTCTGACGTGGATCTTACGATTCCCTTCTAGCTCAATAGCACCTTCTTTGCGAAGTTCTCCAAGCTTTCTGCTTATGGTTTCTCTTCTGACATTAATATAAGCGGATATATCGTCTCTGGTCAATTCAATGGTTTCTCCCTTGATCCGGCTGCTTCTGAATAAAAGAAAGCCAGCGATACGGGCCTTGGCATCGTTGACGGACAATAGCTGCACCAGCTCATTTGCCGCTGACAGCTTTTGTCCTACCACGTTTAATAGTTTGACTCCGATTTCAGGTTTTTTTAATATCAATTCCTGGATATCCGTCAAGGAGATAAGACATACTCCGCATTCTCCCAGGGCAATGGCATTTGCTTCAAAGGCTTTTCCGCCGAATATGTTCTGCTCTCCATAGATATCGCCTTCTGCCAGTATATCAAAAACGTATTCTTTTCCTTCCAGGGAATAGCGGCTGACCTTAACCTTTCCGTAACGGATGACCAGTATTTTATCTGCAGGATCATACTCATGAAAAACCGTTTCCCCTCTTTTGTAATCCAGATGCCGGGCCCTTGATACCAGTTCCTTCTGCTCCTCAATAGAAAGGGACTCAAAAAGAGGGATTTTTGAAGTGCACAATTTATTACAGCAACTACATTTAAGTTCCATGCCATTCTCCTTTCGGGTATTTAACTATTATATGGATAATTATATTATAATAAACAAAGAGAGTATGGCAAGAGGGATGGCGCTTTTATCTATGAAATATGGTACCGGATGGTCCTGAAAAACGGCTGCTCCGGGGTGGTGAGCCGGTAATTGCCGGGCAGCAGATGCATCACATCAGGGATATCCTGTGCTTCCAGAGCAATGGCACAAGAGGCGGAGGAGGGCACACCGCCGCACAAAGCCATTCCAGTAGGCAAAAATCCCCCTGAATACAAAATCAGGGCGGGTGCATCCGTCATTACTTTCAGGGTTCGTCCGGTCCTCCTATCCCGCAGGATGCCGGCCTTATGAATCTCTGCAGGCCGTTTTGCAGACCGAAGCGGACGGAACGACTGATTTCTGTTAAGGATGTAGGCGTTATTGTATCCCTTTCCAATGGAAAGCTGCTCCTTGCAGACAGGGCTTTTTACAGAACGGATTAGGGATAGAAGCTGCCTGGGAGAACGGAAGTCAAAAACGGAATCTGCGGCAGGAATGATATCGGCCGGCAGATGGTCCTTATTATTTATGCACACGTTATTTGCAAATATCTGAACCTCCTGTTCCAGACCGGAGACAGAAAAATCACCGGATAGATTCCAGTAGGTGTGGTTGGACATGTTGATATAGGTAGGAGCGTCCGTCACCGCGGTGTATTCTATGGTAAGCCAGTTGGTGTCTTCCAGGGTATATTTTACTTGATAGATCCTGTTGCCCGGATACCCATCCAGGCCGTCTGGCTGGATTGCAGACAGCAGGATAGAGGCCGATTCCAGACCGGAAGCCACAGAGGTTACCTGCCAGAGTTGGACTGATAAGTTATTTATCCCTCCGTGGAGTTGGTTCTTCCCGTCATTTTTTGAAAGCCGGCATATTTGCGGTCCTACAGGAAGTAAGGCTTCCCCGATTCTTCCGGCATTTGGCCCAAGGGTGGCTCCTGCATAGCAGATACAGTTTTCATATGGTTCCATATTCTCAAAGCCCAGGGTGATTGGCTGTTCCCTGCCGCTTTCATCTCTTATGGCAATCTGTAGAATGGCCGCTCCAAGCGCCGTTATGGAAACCGTCATGCCCAGGCTGGTGCTCATATCATAAACCGTATAAGCGGTTCCCGCCTGATTCCATAATTCTCTGGTTTTGATTTTCATACACATGTCCTCCATTAAAACCAGTATAAGGATTTGTCCATGAAAGGGAAAGGGCAAAAAAATAGAAGAGCAATTTTTCAAAATGACAGAGCAAGAGAAAGCAATGGGATCCAGATAATTAACGGTCCGGAGGAACAGGTGCGAAAAGAGAGCCAAGGTGCAATTTGTGGTAAAAAAGAGGATTGATGGCAAAATTTTGAACGGAAGCAGGCCGTTTCATCATATAGGAAGGAGGGACCGTGATAAATGAGAGCAAATTTTCGCAATGATAGAGCAAACCTACATAATGATGAATTTTGTTTCAATGATATAATGAACTTATTAAAACAGAAAGCTGGAATAAAAAAGAGGAGGTAAGACATGGGGAGCGTATTGGAATTCCAGAATATATCCAAATATTTTCCCGGAGTAAAGGCGTTGGACCAGGTATCCTTTCAGGCACATTCCGGGGAGGTTCTGGCATTTTTAGGGGAAAACGGGGCCGGCAAGTCCACCCTGTTAAAGGTGCTCAATGGGGATTACCAGCCTACCGGGGGAAAATATCTCCTTGATGGATTTGAGAAGCATTTTCAATCTCCTCATGAGGCCATTGAGGAAGGGATTTCCGTCATATATCAGGAGCGGCAGATTCTATTGGAATTATCCGTGGCGGAGAATATTTATCTGGGAAGAATGCCTGCAAACAGGCTGGGATTCATCGATATCCGTAAGGCAAATGAGATGACTGCAAAAATCATAGAGGATTTTGGCCTTCCCATTAGTCCAACCACTAAGGTAAAGGATTTAAGTATCGCCTATCAGCAGATGGTGGAGATTATGAAGGCCTATTCCAGAGAAAATCTAAAGGTGATCTGCTTTGACGAGCCTACGGCCTCCCTGTCGGATTCGGAGATCGAATCTTTATTTAGGATCATTGGGAAGTTAAAGGAAGAGGGAAAGATCATCATCTATGTATCCCACCGCATGGACGAGCTTCGGAGGATTACGGATAAGGTGGCAATTTTTAAAGACGGGCGCTACGTGGCCACGGTGGAGACAGGAGCGGTGCCGGAAGCGGAACTGATCCGAATGATGGTGGGCCGCGACCTGGGGGATATTTACAGAAGCTTAGACAAGAACAAAGTGATTGGAGATGTACTTCTGGAGGTGAAAAACTTATCCTCGGACTATGTAAAAGAAAATTCCTTTGTACTGCGAAAAGGAGAGGTGTTAGGCTTTTCCGGTCTTGTAGGGGCGGGAAGGACGGAACTTATGAGGGCCATCATTGGAGCTGACGAGGTAAAAGGCGGTGAGATCTATCTGGAAGGAAAGAACATACGCAACCGCTCTCCTCATGAAGCCATGGAGCATGGGATTGTTCTGGTGCCGGAGGACCGGAAGCTTCAGGGGATTCTTTCAAATTTAAGCGTCAGTGATAATATGAACATTGCCATGCTGGATACCAACTCCAACAGGCTGGGGTTTGTAAACGGAGAGAAGGAAGAGGAGCTGGCACAAAAGGGAATCCAGGATTTTAAGATCAAGACTCCGTCTCCTGACAAAAAGATCGTGGAGCTTTCCGGCGGAAACCAGCAGAAATGTATTGTGGCCCGCTGGATCAGCACGAATCCGAAGGTGCTCATCCTGGATGAGCCGACCAAGGGGATTGACGTAGGCGCCAAATCAGAATTTTATCATATGATCTGTAAATTTGCCAAGGAAGGACTGGGGATCATTCTGATATCCTCTGAGCTTCCTGAGGTCATCGGTCTGTCGGACCGGATCATTGTTATGAAATCACTGAGAATCACAGGAGAAATAGCGGCGGAGGAAGCGACCGAAAGCAAGCTTCTGAGCCTGGGTATGATTGGGGAGGTACAGGATTAATGGGAACAAATAAGAAAAGCAGAATCAAAATAAATGGTGACAAGATCGTACTGCTTGCGGCAATCGTGGTGGTATTTGGGCTTTTTACCTCTCTGAATAAGAACTTTCTTTCGGTTACGAACTTAATCAATATTCTTGTGGCGGCATCCCTTGTAGGGCTGGTGGCTGTGGGCCATACATATTTAATCATTGCAGGGCAGAATGACTTGTCCCCTGGCTCTGTGGCAGCGTTTTCCGGCGTTATGGCGGCTCTTTTAGTAGGCAAGGGAGTTCCTTTCGGGGTTGCGCTGATTCTTACCATTGGCTGCGGGATTCTTATCGGATTTTTCAATTCCTTTATGGTGAACCGGATTCATCTGGAGGCCTTTATTGCAACCCTGGTGACCCAGTCCATTATCAGAGGCTTTGCCTATATCATATGCGGCGGAAAACCGGTTTCCATCAGCAACAGGACCTTTCTCATCCTGGGAAAAGCAAGGATCTTAAACATTCCCCTTTCCGTATGGATCATGGTGATCTGTATCATCATCTTTGGCATCATACTTTCCAAAACGAAATTCGGAAGAAGCGTATACGCCATCGGCGGCAGCATGGAAGCTGCCAGACTTGCAGGATTAAATCCCAAAAGGATCATTACCACCTGTTATGTGATGATGGGAATCCTCTGCTCCATCGGCGGGATCATCTTCGCGGCCCGTATGAATTCCGGCCAGCCTGCGGCTAATGTGAACCTGGAATTTGACGCTATTACGGCGGTTATTCTGGGCGGTGTTTCTTTCATCGGCGGAGTTGGAAATATGGGAGGAACCATCCTTGGAATCATACTGATCCAGTCCTTTAATACAGGTCTTACTATGGTAAATGTCCCCAGTTTCTGGCAGTTTGTGGCAAAGGGAGGGCTTCTCTTATTTGCCCTGGCAACAGACTATTTAAGAAAACAGAAAAGAGAGCGGGATTTACTGGCAGCATCCATGAAGAATTTATAACGTTCCAAAGGAAACCATCAGGTTTTCTGAAGATAGAGCAAAAATTAAAACAGGAGGGTTTAAATCATGAAAAAAACAGCAGCGATTATTTTGGCAGCAGCAATGGCAATGGGGTTAACAGCCTGCAGCGGATTTGACGATGCAAAGCCGGCGGAAACCACGACAGCAGGTACGGCAGAGACAACAACAGGCGGGACCCAGACGGAAGCAGGGGCAAAGGGTGTCGTTTATGGAATCTACAAGGCCGGGGATCAGACATGGTTCATTGACGAAGGGGCAGCGGCCCAAAAGGCAGTGGAAGAAAAGGGCGATGAATTTATCTATGTGGATGCAAAAATGAATCCGGAAGAATACTTAAAGGCCATTGACAATGCCATTGCAAATAAGGCAAAGGGGATCGTTACCTGTATCCCGGACCAGACCATGTCTCAGGCTGTGGTTGATAAATGCAAGGAAGCTGGCATCCCGATAGTATCAGCCGATGATGCGCTCCAGACGGAGTCAGGAGAAAAGATCGCTCCATGGGTGGGCATTAATGCATACGTAATCGGACAGGCCAACGGCCAGTGGCTGGCGGATTATGCCAATAATAATAATCTGGCAGAAGATCCGGAATGCGGGCTGATGATTCTGACCATGGATACGGTTTCCTCCTGTGTTCCCAGGGCTGAAGGAGAATTAGACAAGTTTACGGAAGTTTGCCCTGATTTTCCGAAAGAGCGGATTTTCAAAGCCGATCATGACGGGACTACAGATAAGGGCAATGTAGCTGCTACATCAGTCATCACCGCCCATCCGGAAATCAAAAAGTGGCTGGTAACGGGAGCCAATGAAGAAGGTACGATCGGTGCAGTCCGTGCCTTGGAAAGCGCAGGATTAGATGCCAATGCAATTGCAGTAGGCCTTGGAGCTTATATGGCAAAAGATGAGTGGAACAATAAGGGAGCCGACGGAACCTGCATGAAGGCAGCAGCTTATTTCTCCTCTGATTCGGTAGGAGCAGGCTCGGTCAATGTATTATACGATGTGATCAGCGGAAAAGAGGTTCCTATAGAGACAGCCGTAGATGCGGTGATCGTTACCCCCGATAATTATAAGGAAGTGATGGGGAAAGCAGCGGAATAAACCGATTGCCCGGTGATGAAAAAAAGCAGCCTCTGCAATGCAGGGGCGCTTTTTTCAGTTCCTGATAGAAAAACGGTATTCGGAAGGCGTGATTCCCGTCACTTTTTTAAAGGTGGTGCAAAAGCTGCTTTCACTGGTAAAGCCTGTGCTGAAGCATATGTCCTTGATGGAGATGTCCAGGGACTTTAAAAGGAACTTGGCATTGTTGACCCTGGCGGCGATCACATATTCGTGAGGTGAAAATCCGGATTCCTTTTTAAACAGCCGGCTGAAATAAAAGGGGCTTAAGGAAGCCTGATCCGCCAGATCCTTTAGGGTAAGAGGATCGGTCAGATGTTCGTTGATGTAGGCAATGGTGTCCTCAATGATGCTGGAAGAGACGTTTTCAGAGCGCTCAAAGTCCCTGTTAACCAAAAGTTCCGTTAATATATTAACAATGTAATTGTTCAGCCAGGCCTCTTTGATGGAAATACACTCCCGAAACTGCAGATAAATTTTGTGCAGATATTTTTCCAGACGGTAGGTATCCCTCAGGGTAATGACCGGAGGGCCGCCGTCCAGGATCGCATCATAATATCCTGCCGCACCTATGCCGTCAAAATGGAGCCATTCCGCCTCCCAGCCCGTTGCCGTCCAGTAGGCGTGAGGTTCAAAGCAGTTTAGTATCACTACCTGCCCTTCGCCTGCATGAAAGACTCGTCCGCCTGTTTCAACCTGGCATTCTCCTCTCCGGATGAACATGATGAGGAAGCTGTCATAGGAATTCCGATGAAGGGAATATCCGGGCTCGTACCGGAAAAGTCCCATGTTGATGGGATATAAGAAAATTCTTTTTGCAAGGGCACTGGGCGTATAAACATAATAATCCGACCCTGAGATGACCCCGCGTTCTGTAGACAGCATATATGGGCCCTCCTTTCTTTTTATGAAACCATTATAGAGAATAAACGGTAATTCGTCAATAAAAATTAGAGCAATTTTTATAAACTAGTAAGCAACTAAAGCTAATGAAAATCATGATAAAAGATTATATAGTATAAGCAAGAACTTAAAAGGAGGTCTAAGAATGGAAGCAGTAAAAATATGGGAGGAGTCCATCGTCATACCCACTTATGAGGTGGGGGAAGCGGATAAAAATCCGATGTTTCTGGAAAGCCGTGTTTATCAGGGAAGCTCAGGAAAAATTTACCCTTATCCTACCATTGAGAAGATCCATGATACCAGGACGGACAAAGCCTATCAGGCAGTCTGGCTGGAAAATGAATACTTAAAGGTAATGATACTTCCCGAGCTTGGCGGAAGAATCCAGCGGGCCTTTGATAAAACGAATCAATATGATTTCGTCTATTACAACCACGTCATAAAGCCAGCCCTGGTAGGGCTCTGCGGCCCCTGGATCAGCGGCGGGATTGAATTTAACTGGCCCCAGCACCACCGGCCGACCACTTATTCTCCTGTGGACTATATGCTGTTAGAACATGAGGATGGTTCTAAAACCTGCCGGGTCTGCGATGTGGACCAGATGTACGGAACCAAGGGGGAGGCCAGTTTCACCTTGCATCCCGGAAAAGCTTATATTGAGATAAAGGGCCAGCTTTACAACCCCACGCCAATGCCCCAGACCTTTTTATGGTGGGCAAACCCGGCAGTTCCGGTCAATGATTACACTCAGTCCATCTTCCCGCCGGATGTCCATGCCGTTATGGATCATGGGAAAAGGGATGTATCCCGTTTCCCCATTGCCACGGGAGTTTATTATAAGCATGACTACAGTGAAGGCATTGATATTTCCCGTTATAAGAATATTCCGGTACCTACCTCTTACATGGCTGAAAAGAGTGAGTTTAACTTTGTAGGAGGATATGATTACCAGGTAGGGGCGGGAATTCTTCATGTGGCAGACCATCACATTTCGCCAGGAAAGAAGCAGTGGACCTGGGGCTGCGGGGATTTCGGAAAGGCCTGGGACCGGAATCTGACCGATGAGGACGGTCCTTACATTGAACTGATGACCGGTGTTTACACGGATAATCAGCCGGATTTTACCTGGTTAAAGCCTATGGAAGAAAAAACCTTTACCCAGTATTTCATGCCTTATAAAGCCGTTGGCCCTGTGAAAAACGCCTCCATTCACGCCGTTATAAACCTGGAGACAAGGGAAAATGAGATCCATATTGCTGCATACGGAACCCAGGAGTATCCGGATGCGAGGATTCTGCTGACATACGGGAAGGAGACGCTTCTCGATGAAATTACCCTTCTTTCTCCAGTCCATACTTATGAAAAGACGCTGCATACCGGCGTGGAGGATGAGACAAGGCTGACTCTAAAAGTACTTTCCGGTGAAAGGGAGCTGGTTTCCTACACCCCCTTAAAGAAGGAGGTTCCAAAGCTTCCAAGCCCTGCAAAAGCGGCCGATGATCCGGAAAAGATCATGACAAATGAAGAGTTATATCTTACTGGGCTTCATATCGAGCAGTACCGCCATGCTACTTACAGACCGGATCCTTATTACATAGAAGGCTTAAAAAGGGATCCTGAAGATATCCGCATCAATAATGCCTATGGCTCCCTGCTCATGCGAAGAGGCTGCTTTGAGGAGGCAGAGGAACATTTCAGGAAGGCGTTAAAACGGGCTGTTCGGAAAAACCCCAACCCTTATGACTCTGAGCCTTACTACAATCTGGGCCTGGCGCTTTTGTATCAGGGGAAGATTGAGGAAGCCTTTGATGCCTTTTATAAGGCTACGTGGTCAGGCGAGCAGCAGGAAATGAGTTTTTATTATCTTTCCTGCATTGAATCCATGAGAGGAAATTATGAAAGTGCTCTGGAATTTGTGGAAAAGGGACTGGTGAGAAATTCACATAATGTAAAGGCCAGAGCCTTAAACGCCTATCTCTTACGCAGGCTGGACAGGACGGCAGAAGCCAGGGCTCTCATTGAGGAGAATTTGAAGGTGGACTCCTTTGACTATATATCCCGCTTGGAAGCAGCATATCTGGAGCCAGGACGTCAGGAGGAAATCCGGATGGAGATAAGCCGGATGGCCAGAGGCTTTCACGAAAACTACTTAATGGCAGCCAGACATTATGCAGAATTCGGTGCATACGAAGCCGCCGTCCAGACCCTGGAACAGTGCTCCGTGAAATGGCCCATGCTCTATTATTATAAAGCCTACTATCTGAAGCTTATGGGAAAAGACGGATCTGAAGCTTTAAAAGAAGCTTTAGAGCAGGCAGAGAGGTGCAGCACGGATTACTGTTTCCCTAATAAGCTGGAGGACATCTCAGTGCTTAAGTTTGCGGCGGAAAAGGATCTGGAAGGAGCCAACGCCAATTATTATCTGGGTAATTTATATTATGATAAGCTTCAGTATCATACTGCCATTTCTTATTGGGAACAGTCTGCCCGGTTAAATCCCCGGTTCCCAACCGTGTGGAGAAATTTATCACTGGCTTATTACAACAAAGAAAAGGACAGGGAAAAGGCAAGAGAGGCCATGGAAAAGGCCTATGGCCTGAACCCGGCCGATGCAAGGATCTTTTTGGAATTGGATCAGCTTTACAAAAAGCTGGATATGCCCGTGGCAGAACGTCTGAAAAAGTATGAAGCTGCAAGAGATGTATTTATGAAGCGTGACGATCTGATGATTGAGTATGCGACGCTTTTAAATCTTTCGGGACGTTACGGAGAGGCATATGAATTCATTATGAGCTATAAATTCCATCCATGGGAAGGCGGAGAGGGAAAAGTGACCGCCCAGTATGTGGTCTCCCTTGTGGAGTTGGCCAGGCAGGCTATGGATGCAAAGGATTGGGGCAGGGCGGAAGAATACCTGACAAATGCCCTGAAGTATCCGGAGAATCTGGGAGAAGGAAAGTTAGAAGGAACAAAGGACAATCATATCAATTATTATCTGGGTGTTGTCATGGAGAATCTGGGAAAGACTGAGGCAGCAAGAGCCTGTTATGAAGCGGCCAGTGTGGGAACGGATGAACCGGCAGGCATGATGTATTACAATGACCAGCCTGCGGATATGATTTATTACCAGGGGCTCGCTAAGGAAAAGCTGGGAAAACCGGTGGAGGCCAGGGCCAGGTTCTATAAGCTGCTGGATTACGGAGAACAGCATATGTTCGATAACATAAAGATTGAATATTTCGCCGTATCCCTGCCCGATTTCCTGATTTATGAAGATGACCTAGATAAGAAAAACAAAGCCCATTGCAACTATCTTACAGGGCTTGGAAAAATTGGGCTTGGAGATATAAAGGGGGCGAAGGAAGCTTTCATGGAAACCATACAGCTGGATAATGCCCATTTAAATGCATTCAGGTATATAAATATGATATAAAATGGAGACAGAAAAGCAATGGGAGGAGGGATGTTTTTATAACATCTCTTCCTCCCTCTTTCTTTTATTTTTTGGTTTTTAAGTTCTTCAACGGCTATAACGACCCGTCCTCTTATTTACAATTTACTAAATTATGATATAATGGGAATACTTCACAAAGAAAAAGCTTCATAAAATGAGGAGACCCCGATTGACAGGCAATCGGGGCAATTATGAAAAATCTATGTGCAATTTGACGATTAAATCAATTTGACTCATATATTTTCTATGTATTTAGTATAAAAAATATATATGAACGGAATATGAACGACCTGTAAACACATTATGAAAAAAGGAGGAAAGTATGGGAGAAAATTATAAGAACAGAAAGACTATCGTAATAGGCCATAAAAATCCAGATACAGATTCCATCTGTTCTGCCATCTGTTATGCAAATCTAAAAAGAAAGCTGACCGGAGAAGAATATCAGCCAGGAAGGGCTGGTCACGTCAATGAGGAGACACAATTCGTGCTTCATTATTTTGAAGTGGAAGCGCCGGAGCTTGTGGAAAATGTGAAGACACAGGTCCGTGATATCGATATTCGTAAGACAAGAGGTGTTAAGAAAAACCTGTCCTTAAAAAAGGCCTGGAAACTGATGCAGGAAGCAAATGTAGTCACCATACCCACGGTGACCGAGGATGGGATGTTAGAAGGACTGATCACAGTAGGTGATATTGCCAAGTCCTATATGAACGTTTATGACAGCAGCATTTTATCAAAGGCAAATACCCAGTATGAAAATATTGTGGAAACCTTAGAAGGGGCCATGGTAGTCGGTGGAAAGGGCGAATATTTCAATCATGGCAAGGTCCTTATCGCAGCGGCCAATCCTGATATGATGGAATATTACATTTCCAAAGGCGACTTAGTGATCCTGGGGAACCGTTATGAATCCCAGCTATGCGCGATTGAGATGGAAGCGGCCTGCATCATTGTATGCGAAGGAGCAGCGGTATCCATGACGATCAAAAAGCTGGCTCAGGAGCGTGGCTGTACGGTCATGACCACCCCTTACGACACATATACGGCAGCCCGACTGGTGAATCAGAGCATTCCTATCAGCTACTTCATGACTACCGAAGGGTTGATTTCCTTTGAAGAAGACGATTATATTGATGAAATAAAAGATGTCATGGCAAGTAAGCGCCACCGGGATTTCCCGATTCTTGATAAGGATGGAAAATACATGGGAATGATTTCCCGCCGGAATTTGCTTGGTGCAAAAGGAAAGCGTCTGATCCTGGTGGACCATAATGAGAAAACCCAGGCGGTGGAAGGCATGGAAAGTGCAGAAATTCTGGAGATCATTGATCATCACAGGCTCGGCACCGTAGAAACCATATCTCCTGTATTTTTCCGCAATCAGCCGGTAGGCTGTACAGCTACCATCGTATATCAGATGTATATGGAAAATAGCATAGAAATTGAACCGAAGATTGCAGGCCTTCTGTGCAGCGCCATTATCTCAGATACGCTTTTATTCCGTTCCCCTACCTGCACGGAGTCTGATAAAAAGGCAGCTCTTGTCCTTGCGGATATCGCAGGGATCCAGGTGGAGAAATACGCTTCCTCCATGTTCGCGGCAGGAAGTAACCTAAAGGGAAAGACGGATGGGGAGATCTTTTATCAGGATTTCAAAAAATTCACACTTGGTAAGGTGTCCTTTGGAGTGGGACAGATCAGCTCCTTAAACGCCAGTGAACTGGATGAACTGAAGGACCGTATGCCTCCATACATGAAAAAAGCAAGAAAAGAGCATGGTGTAGACATGATGTTTTTCATGCTTACCAACATTCTGACGGAATCTACGGTTCTGTTATGTGAGGGTCAGGGAGCAAAACAGATGGTTCTCGGAGCTTTCCGCGCAGAGGAAGAGGAAGGGACGGCAGAAGACCATATCGTAAGTCTTCCCGGCGTGGTATCCAGAAAGAAACAGTTGATTCCTGGCATTATGCTGGCGGTTCAGGAATAGGAGGCTGTCGTCAATGAAAAAGAAAGAAACCAATGAATATAGAAAAACAAATGAAAATATAAAGACCGTAAAAAACAGCAGGGTTTCCTGGAAGCCTGGAAACATGCTTTATCCGGTTCCGGCGGTTATGGTGAGCTGCCAGAGGGAAGGGGAAAAACCCAATATCATTACCGTGGCATGGGCAGGAACCATATGTTCCACCCCGGCCATGCTGTCTATATCCATCCGCCCGGAACGGCATTCCCATAAAATCATAAAAGAAACCAGAGAGTTTGTGGTAAATCTGGTGACAAAGGATCTGGTGCGGGCGACCGATTACTGCGGGGTGAAGTCCGGCAGGGAAGTGGATAAATTTGCAGAAATGAGGCTGACGCCTTGTTCCCTGGAACATGTAAAAGCCCCCGGAATAGAGGAAAGCCCGGTGAATTTAGCCTGCAGAGTTGTGGAGATCAAGCCTCTGGGAAGCCATGACCTGTTTTTGGCAGAGGTGGTTGGAGTGACCGTAAACAGCCGGTACATGGACGAAAAAGGGAAGTTCCACCTTAATGATGCAGGACTTATATCCTATTCTCATGGGGAATATTTTGAACTGGGGAAAAAGCTTGGAAGTTTCGGCTATTCTGTGAAAAAGGCAGGAAAAAAGCCGTCGGGCAGGAGGAAAAACAAATGACGAGTAAGCTTAATAACATTACGCTGATCGGTATGCCGGCTTCTGGTAAAAGCACAGTAGGCGTTTTGCTGGCAAAACGCCTTGGATATTCTTTTGTGGACGTGGACATTGTAATTCAGGAGCAGGAAGGCTGCCTATTAAAGGAAATTATTGAAAAAGAGGGCCAGGATGGCTTTCTGGCTGTGGAAAACAGGATCAATGCCTGCCTTAATGTCCGCCATAGCGTCATTGCCCCGGGAGGCAGCGTGATCTATGGAAAAGAAGCTATGGAGCATTTAAAAGAGATCAGTACTGTGGTTTATTTAAAGCTTAGCTATGAAAGCGTGGAAGAACGGCTGGGTAATCTGGTAGACCGGGGAGTTGTCTTAAAGGACGGAATGACCTTAAAAGACTTATACGAGGAACGGGTACCTTATTATGAAAAATATGCCGACATAACCATTGATGAAAACGGCCTTGATGCAGGAAAGACGGTAGACAGGTTAAGAGCCATTATGGAGGAAAGGTTCGGCCTGACTACATAATCGCCTCGCCAGTTTTCATAATCACCCTGAATATTTACGGGAAATTTAAAAGGTGTCTCTAAAGTCAAATTACGGCTTTTGGACACCTTTTTTGTTTTAAACTTTTAACTGAAACTTTCCAATTAATAGCTTCAGCATCTGAGCCTGCCCGGCCATTTCCTGACTCGCAGCAGCACTTTCCTCTGATGTGGCGGAATTGGTTTGAATCACACTTGATATCTGATCAATTCCCTGAGTTACCTGGGCAACTGCAAATGCCTGATCCTTTGATGCGGATGATATCTGGTATGCTAAGTCCGCTGCTGTTTTGGAAGACTGGACAATGCGGTCCATGGATTTTGCAGTCTCCTTGGCAATATGATTTCCAGCCTCAATGGAAGCCAGGGTATGCTCAATTAATGCAGAGGTATTTTTGGAAGCTTCCTGACTTTTGTTGGCCAGGTTGCGGACCTCGTCTGCAACAACTGCAAAGCCCTTTCCGGCCTCTCCAGCCCTTGCTGCTTCTACGGCTGCGTTAAGGGCCAGGATATTGGTCTGGAAGGCAATGTCCTCTATGGTTTTGATAACCTTTCCGATTTCTGAGGAGGCACTGCTGATATCCTCCATGGCATTTGTCAGATCCTGCATCTGAGTTTTACCAAATTCCAGCTCTGATGCGGTATTGCTTACCTGCTGGTTTGTTTCTTTTGCATTCTCCGCATTATGGTTTATGTTATTGGAAATATCATTGATGGTGGCAGCCAGCTCTTCAATAGAGGAAGCCTGTTCGGTCGCACCCTGGCTTAAAGCCTGGGCACTGCCTGCCACCTGTTCAGCACCTGAGGCCACCTGGTCTGAGGACTGGGTTATTTTAGCCATGACATCATTTAAGGAATCAGTAAGATTCTGTATGGAGAGCTGTACGGAACGGAACTCCCCTTTAAACTCCTCTGAGTCATGAGGAATATTAAAATTTCCCTGGGCCATCTGGCTTGTGGTGGAAGAAATATAATCCATATAGTAGGATAAACGCCCCATCATCGTCCTCATACTGTCTGCAAGATGTCCTAGCTCATCTTCTGAACGATATTCCAGAATGCATTTCAAATCTCCCTGGGCCATCCGGTCTGCAACCGCTTTCAGTTCGTCAATGGGACGGGTGATCCCTCTTGTAATGGCGATTGCAATGATAACGGATGTAACAATGGAAATGAGGATGATGGTGCCCATAATTGCAATGAATATGGATGTCAGGCGGGAAAGATCGGCAGACCTTAAATCACCGGTTGTTGACTTATCTGACAACATGGTATTGATCGTATCTGCAATCTCCGCTGCCAGGGGAGCTGCCTGGCTTCGGAACGTAGTCATAGCCTCCTTGGGAGATGTCGATGCAAGCTCAATGGTATGGCTGCGGACCGCCTCATAGGATTTCATTTTTTCTGTAAGCTTGCTGTAAAGCTCTTTTTCCGAGGCTGTCTTCATCTGCCCCTGTACCAGTTCCATTTTCTGGTTTATCATTTCAATCTGTTTGCTTAGGTTTTCCTTCTGATTGGCAGTTTCCGCAGAATCTTCCGAAAAAATTATGTATAAAATTGTTGCACGGTGAGCCTGAAACGCCTGTCCCAGGCTTCCGATATCGCCCTGGGCAAATCCATAATCCTGCAATGCAGTATGATATTTCTCATTAACGGTCCGAATGAGCAGAATTCCGATGGTTCCGGCTAAGCCTGAAAACAATACAACGATGAGAAATGCAGCAAGCAGCCGGTTTCCTACCTTTCGTTTTTTTAACATACAATGTTCCTCCATGGTTTTAGTTTATTTTGCCTTATTACGTTTGTTCCATGAATTTTTGGATAAATGTCGGATTTGACATAATATTTCATAATGATTCTATATTATATCTTTTCTTAAATTTCCTGAATATGGAATTACTAATAATTATAGTTATCTTTCCGATTTTAGTCAATATAGTAGATGGTTACGTGCAAAATTTAGCAGCTATGATTATCTCACTGTAGTTGAAAGCGATGGGGAAGCAAAACATCTGCTGAAAAAATATTTTGCCGTTTCCGGACAGGAAGGAATTTATAGGATTCTTCATTCGGATAAAGGACTGGTCATTGAACTGGAAGAGTGAATATCTGTATAAAAAATACCGTTTCATAATGAATGATGATGATTAATTGCCATTAATCATTCATTATGAAGCGGTTTTGTATGAATTAGAACCGGAACTGATCCATCAGGCCATTTAAGATATGGGCCTGACTGGAGAGCTCTTCGCTGGTGGCTGCGCTCTCTTCTGCAGTAGCGGAATTGGTCTGCACAACGCCGGATATCTGGTCGATTCCCAGGGCCACATGGGCAATGGAGCTTGCCTGTTCCTGGGAAGCTTCTGCGATATCATATATCAGAGAAGCCATTTTTTCGGAAGAAGCTGCGATTCGTTCCAGAGAATCCGCTGTTTCACCGGCGATTCCCGTTCCCTTCTGTACCGACTGGGCGGAGCTTTCTATGAGGAAAGCGGTATTTTTTGAGGCCTCCGCGCTTTTTGATGCAAGATTTCGCACTTCGTCGGCGACGACGGCAAAGCCTTTTCCGGCTTCTCCGGCACGGGCGGCTTCAACCGCTGCGTTTAAAGCCAGGATGTTGGTCTGGTAGGCAATATCTTCGATGGTTTTTATGATCTTACCGATTTCACTGGAAGTATGGTTGATCTCGTTCATTGCATCGGTCATTCTCTTCATCTGTTCTTTTCCATTTTCCAGCTGGGTTGAAGTCTCCTTTGCCTGGAGAGTGGCCTCCTCTGCGTTTTTAGCATTTAAATCCACATGAGAAGAAATAAGACTTATGGTAGCTACCAGCTCCTCCACGGAACTGGCCTGCTCTGTTGCTCCCTGGGAGAGCGCCTGGGCACCTGCGGATACTTGTTCGGCACCGGATGCTACCTCCTCAGAGGACTGGTCGATCCTTAAGAGAGTATCTCTGAGCCTGGACTGCAGCTGGGTCATGGCCTGAAGAATCCCGCCAAATCCTCCTACATAGGCGGACTCGCAGCTGGAAGAAACGGTTAAGCTGCCTTCTGCCATCTCATTGAGAATATGATCTACATCTCCGATGATCATTTTAAACCCGTCCACCAGCTCCCGGGTAGCTTCTGCCAGCACACCGGTTTCGTCTTGGCTGTTGATTACAGGAACCGGAGACTCCAGATCACCCTGCACCAGTCTTTTTAAGCGTTCGGTACAGGCATTTACGGGATTTCCGATTCTTCCTGCAAGGACAACCGATATGATTCCGGCCACAGTCAGTGCTGCGATGAGCAGTA
Organism: Lacrimispora sphenoides JCM 1415; assembly: GCF_900105615.1. Classification (NCBI taxonomy): domain Bacteria; kingdom Bacillati; phylum Bacillota; class Clostridia; order Lachnospirales; family Lachnospiraceae; genus Lacrimispora; species Lacrimispora sphenoides. The sequence goes on from NZ_LT630003.1 coordinate 4,494,095, forward strand.
TTACCGATATGACGATTCCGGTTATGGTCGCTCCCATAAAGTCCGTCATGGGAGCTTTGAGGCCGAAGCTCCAGCCATCGGTCCCTTCAATGGGTGCATATGCCAGAAATTCGTTTACGCCCCCCTTGTTGTAACGGCCAAATCCGCTATTTCCTTCGGTCATTCCCTTCTCAAGAGCAGCAAGAGCAGCCAGTCCGGGATCTGTCTTTGCGATTTCCTGGGTATTTGTCACATTGGTTACTTTCTCCATATCCACATCGGCAATGATACCGCCGCTTCTGTTCAGTATGTAGGAATTGCTTCCCTTACTTATCTTTATGCTGGCAACGATATCATTTAAAAAGGTCTCTGTAGGGACAAAATATACGACGCCCACGACTTTGGAATCCGGAATTCCCTTATCCCACAATGGGGCGGATATGATAATGGTAAGCTGTCCTGTGATCTTACTGATTAAAGGATCGGATACCACTGTCTCGCCATTTAGGGACTTTTGGAAATAGTCCCGGTCAGAATAGTCTTTTCCATCAAACAAGCTGATTCCGTCTGCCCCCAGTATGTTTCCACGCTGGAAGTCGTGGGCTTTTGCCTTCTGGTCTATGATGGTTTTTTTATCAGCCACGCTGGTTCCAGGGTTGGAGAGCCGGTCAATGCTGCCGACTTCATAGGCAATATTCTTATAAATATCCAGTTCTTTTGAAACCCGCTGTGAGGCGGTGCGTGCCAGTTCCGTCATGGTCTGGTTCATAGTCCCGATCATGCTGGAATAGTTTAAATAAATGCTGGTACCTCCCACTGCACATAGGGAAATAAATACTGTCAAAGCCATGCTTAGCAGTATTTTAGTTTTTATGCTTTTCATTATCACTTCTCCTTTGTACTTCGCTTAAGTCTGCGAATTTAAGTATACTTTATGTTAGGAAAAATGTCTAATTCCTTTTCTGCAATATGATATAAAATGCTAATAGACAAATCACGTAATATGCTCTATATTGAAATGACTACTTTATAACCAAATTTTTTTAAGGAGACTAAATAAATTTTTTGTGGTACTCAACGACACCTTGCCTGATTTACTTAATATGATAAAGCCTGGTGCCAGATGAAGTGCTTGACATCATCAGCGAGGGTGGTTCCGGCTACCATTTCTTTGAAAGAAGTGCAGAACGGCTCATTATTAATAAAACAGATTACCGATAATCAGATCCCTCAGGCATATAACTGCCTGAGGGATTTTACGTATCTATTTCCTTGTATTTACCGCAATCAACAAGGTTTATATTGCAAAGTATATAATCCTGCCGTTGATTATACATAACGGCAGGATTTCTGACAAAAGTTTGCTATAACATTAACAAACGGTCCCCTTTGATTTCTTCTGCACTCCATGTAATTAATGCAAATTTACCGTCAGCATGTTTATCAACACGATTAAGCCATTCCACCTCATTTGCCGCCTTTGCTGCCAACATGGGATTGGTGGTATCCGCGCCGTACAAGGATTGGTTGATAATCCACCACTGAGCGGATATACCTGCCCGCTTCAAATCGTCCTCCAAACGCAATGCCTCATAAACAGGTGTTGCTTCGGGCAGGGTCACAATAAGAACTTCGGTTTCATCAGATTTCAGCCTTGGCAGAAGTTTCTTCACTGATTCAGGGATTTCACCTTTTGTTCGCTGAATCTCATGATTGTAACTTTGAGTGGATTCCAGCAAAAGCAGGGTATGACCGGTAGGTGCCGTATCAATCACCACTACCTGATCGTCAGCTTTATCTACTATTTCTGCAAAGGCACGAAACACAGCAATTTCCTGTGTGCAGGGAGAACGCAAATCTTCCTCAACATAGGCAATATCACCATCGCTCATACCAGACGAACGAGCTTTATAAAGCACTTCAGACTGGTATTTTTTCAGTTCTTCGGCCTCGTCTATATGGCTCAATGAAACGCCGCAGTTTTCGTCCAGCACAAATTTCAGATGTGCGGCGGGGTCGGTAGTTGTAAGATGAACTTTTTCTCCGCGCTTTGCAAGACCCAACGCCACAGCAGCAGCAACAGTAGTTTTTCCTACGCCGCCTTTGCCCATGGTGAAAATAACGCGCTTGCCGCTTTTTGCCAGTTCGTCGATCACATTATTTAACGCAGGAACATGAATGCGGTTCAGCGTTTCATTGTGTACAGTTACATGGTCGGTATTCAGTAAGGCACGCACATTTTCAAGTCCTGTGACGTTATAGGCTCGTAAGGGTACCATATGGAGCGGAAGCGTCTGGAGACTTTCCGGCATTGCATTAAGCGCGGTCTGCTGCTTCTCATACAAGTTGGAAGAAAGAGGGTCGCTGTATTCAGTCAGTACACCATTGATAACCAGCATTTGATTGAGGACTCCCAGGGAGGAAAGTTCGCCATAAGCCCGTGCTGCTTCTTTAAACGGTGCTGTCTCGGGGCGCGTCACAAGGATTAATGAGGTCAAATTTCCGTTTGCCAGAGTTTCCACAGCCTGCTTGTAAATCATCTTTTTGCTTTCCAGACCGGAAAGCTGGCCCAAGCAGGACGCACCGTGAGTGCTTTCGCTGATAAAATTACTCCATGCGGACGGGAGCTGAAGCATTCGCAGAGTGTGGCCTGTGGGTGCGGTGTCAAAAATAATATGATCATATTCCTGTTGTATCTTACCGTCTGTGATAAAGTTGGAAAATTCATTAAACGCCGCGATCTCCACGGTGCAGGAGCCAGAAAGCTGTTCTTCCATGTTAGCGAGAACAGCATCAGGAAGTTTGCCGCGGTAAGGGGCAATGACGCTTTCCCGGTATTCAGCAGCAGCCTGAATTGGGTCGAGATTCGCCACCGCCAAATTAGGCACGTCGGGAATCGGTATCCCCTTGTTTGTTAACTCCATAGAAAAAACGTCCTGTAAATTAGATGCCGGGTCGGTACTGATCAGCATCACTCGTTTTCCTTTGTCTGCCAGTGATACAGCGGTGGCGCAGGCAACGCTTGTTTTTCCCACGCCGCCCTTGCCGGTATAGAAGAGATACTTTGTAAGTTTGATTGTACAAGGGTCAAATAAATTCACTTTAGCAGCAGCCTCCTTTGCAGCAGCAGCCATCATTTCCCTGCGCTTTTTCCACTGGTCTACCCAGTAAGTTGGCAGGCAGGCCCAACCACTCCGTAAATTCCGCATTAGTGGGGTATTTGCCGGTCAGAAGGATTTTTCCATCCATCAGGGTAACGGGCAAGCCGTCTGGCCCTTTGTCATTTATGAAGTCATTCACGGCCTTATTATTCACAAACTCCATTGGTGCACTGTTGAGATTAAAACGATCAACGGTTACGCCATGTTTTTTCAATGTATCAAGTACAGTAGAGATACGAAGCAGTTCGGGATCAACTCCTACTCCGCAAAGTCCGGTAGAGCAGCACATAGCAGGTTCAAAGATTTGCATTGTTTTCATAAAGTTACCTTCTTTCATTGAATTTATTTAGAATCGCGTTCCGTGAAGAAGCGTTCTATGTTCAAATTTCATACAATCATTGTCATATAGAATTTTTTCTATATTTCGACGACTTTTTTGTCGATGCCAAATTTCCCATTGAGAACATGACACCGACAGCTGCGGTCACAGTAACAAACTATATATCACTGCCTTTCCGATGGCATATGCAATCGGGGTTTGAAGTGAATATCTCTCCTAACTGCTGATAAAAAGCTTTTAGGCGTTCCTCATTCAATGAATAATATATCCATTTGCCTTCCGGCCTTGCTTTTACCAAGCCAGCGTCTATTAAGACTTTCATATCATGGGACAGGGTCGGCTGGGTAATATGAAACTTTTCTAAAATCTTGCAGGCACAAAGCTCTCCGCAAGAAAGCATATCAACAATGCGTAATCGTTTCGGGTCGGATAAAGCCTTTAAAATTTTAGCATTCTGAATGTATTTTTCTTCCATAGTACAACCTCACATAGAATATTTTCTATGTATTATCATATGCCTTAAATAAAAATATGTCAATATAATTTACTTTTCTATATCATCCATATGTACTTTAATAAATCCTTCGTAAAATGGATTATTTCCGTTACAAATTCCGGGTCATTACTTGCCTTTTAACGTATTTTGTGCTACACTTTTTTATGCAATAAGGTCGCAGACCCCCTTGATTTTCCTACATATCAAGGCTATCTGCATTCAACGGCCGGTGTGTTCGAGACCTTCCACACCTAAAACAAAACTAAAGGAGAAATGAATATGCATTACAAAACTTCAGAAAAAACCTATTTTATGGTTTTTTCAGCGGCGATTGCTGCAGTCTACACTGTGCTGACCATGGTTTTTGCGCCTATCAGCTTCGGTCCCATCCAGTTTAGAATTTCAGAGATCCTCTGTATTCTGCCATTTTTTACTCCGGCAGCAATTCCTGGATTGTTCATTGGTTGCTTCCTGTCAAATTTATTATGCGGAGCAGCAACCCTGGATGTGATTTTTGGAAGTCTTGCAACCCTGATCGGAGCTATCGGTTCCTATAAGCTTCGGAAAAACAGGTGGCTGGTATGCCTTCCGCCGATTTTGGCAAATACCATTATCATCCCATGGGTTCTGCGGTACGCTTACGGCTCAGAGGATATTATCTGGTATGGGATGCTGACAGTGGGAATAGGAGAGATTCTAGTAATAGGAATCCTTGGCAACATACTGCTTGGCGTGCTGAACAATTATAGGCATGTAATATTCGGGCGTTTCTTGTCGGATAAATAAGAACTTGAAAGTTTTACGGTGCCGCAGCATAGCTTCATGCATTTAAGAGCTACTTTTGAGCTTGTTCAGGTGTTTTGTAATAAGCATCCTGAATGAGCTTTCTCTTTATATGATAGCAAAAGTATTCCGTAAATGTATATTCATAGAGAGTGTTTTCTTCCCTCATAACATTAGATCAAAAGGCAGGTTACAATCGTTATATAAACTTTAACCCAAAATGGAAAATGTGACCAATATGTAACCGCCTTCATTTATAATTATATCATAACACAAGGATGATGGTGGAAATTATGACAAAAGGAAGAGTGAGTGTAGTACGCGGTACCGACCGGTATATCACTGTAGCAGTGGATGAATGCGACAATTGGAGCGTTAAGGGGGTTATGTTTCATTGTGATGATTCTCAGGGGATCCAATACGGCAGTATGCTGGAGATGATTTTAAATATGGACCGTATATTTGATTCCATGAGTTGTCCGAAACAGACATTTCAAATGCGTCACTTTCCCGGAACAAATCCTCCAGATTTTGTGACGCGGACCAGCAAAGAGAAAGAACGAAAGGGAAAACGAAGTACCTTCCGTATATATGTACAGTATCGTTACCATGCCAGCTGGCAGGGATTGATCCATTGGGAGGATGGAGACAGGCAGGAGTCATTTGAAAGCATGCTTCAATTAATTCTCTTAATGAATAAGATGTTGAGAGGAGACTTCCTGATGGGACAGGAAGGGGAACCATTGAATTCCTTCCATGTGGCCATTGATGCTTATGAGTCCGGACGCATAATGGGAAATTATCAAAATATACCTGCAGACCTGACAGAACGGCATGATGTTCTGGCTGATCTGGCGGGAACCCTGGGAAGCTTTATGGATATTAGGGCATCAAAGGAAAAGATTCCAAAATATGGAGTCAAATATGGACGTCTGATTTCCAATGAGGCCTGTTCCATGTGCAGAAGGGGCGGGCAAACTGCAACTTTTTCAATTAAAATCATGTTTCGTGAGCATTCTACATGGCAGGGCATCATTTACTGGCGGGAAGGCAGGGTGGAGCAGCCTTTCCGAAGCTATAAGGAGATGCTTTACCTGATGGTATCTGCTATAGGAATGCCCCAGGTAAGCAGCGGCAACATGGCGGAAGAGATGCCAAAGATTGCCCTGGGATCATAAGGACTGTGTCATAAAGTGCACTTTACAGAACATAAAATCTGTAAGGTGCATATTTTTGATTGTAATTAAATTGTAGATTTTCTCAGTGCTTTCTTATATAATAAGAAAGTACGCAGTAAAGAATGGCATTCATTATTACAGAAAACAAAATTAAGGATGGAAAAAACATGTATCAAATTGATTTTCATAAACCAGAGGCAATTCATTTTATTGGAATAGGCGGAATCAGCATGAGCGGTTTGGCGGAAATTCTTATTGACGAGGGATTTACCGTTACTGGGTCAGATTCCCAGAATTCAGAGCTGACACGCCATTTAGAGACAAAGGGTGCAGCGATCGCATATGGCCAGCGGGCAGAGAATATTAGAGAAGGAATTGACGTAGTTGTCTACACCGCTGCCGTTCATCCCGATAATCCGGAATTTGCAAGGGCTAAAGAAAAAGGACTTCCCATACTAAGCCGTGCAGAACTGCTTGGACAGATGATGAAAAATTATGAGAATTCCATAGCCGTATCAGGTACCCACGGAAAGACCACCACCACATCTATGATCACTGAGATTCTTTTGGCTGCTGAAACAGACCCCACCATATCGGTAGGCGGAATCTTAAACTCCATTGGCGGCAATATCCGGGTAGGAGGCCCAAGACTGTTTGTAACAGAAGCCTGTGAATATACCAATAGCTTTCTGTCTTTTTTCCCTACCATGGAGGTAATCCTGAATATAGAGGCAGATCATCTGGATTTCTTTAAAGATATTAAGGATATTCGCCACTCTTTTCGCCTGTTTGCCGAAAAGCTCCCCCAAAACGGCTCCCTGGTGATAAACAATGACATTGAGAGCAGGGAGGAGATTACCCAGGGGCTTCCATGCAACGTGATTACATTTGGAAAGAAACCGGGAAGCAGATATCAGGCCGAAGCCATCCGTTTTGACGATTTGGCAAGGGCGACTTATGATTTAAAGGTTGACGGAAATATTGTGGATACCGTGACACTGGGCGTTCCGGGAGAACATAATGTGTATAATTCACTGGCAGCTGCAGCCGTTTGTACAGAGCTGGGAATCGGGCTGGAGCTGATTAAAAAAGGACTGAAGCGCTTTACAGGTACCAACCGGCGTTTTGAGAAAAAGGGAGAACTGTCAGGAATCACCATCGTTGATGATTATGCTCACCATCCCCAGGAAATCAGGGCAACTCTGGAAACAGCAAAGCATTATCCCCATAAAAAGCTGTGGGTGGCATTCCAGCCTCATACATATACCAGGACAAAAGCATTTCTGGATGAATTTGCAGAGGCACTGTCTCTGGCAGATGAGGTGATTCTTGCGGACATCTATGCGGCCCGTGAAGCGGACGATTTAGGAATCAGTTCCAGGGATATTGCAGAGAGAATCGAGAAAAGAGGCGTAAAAGTCCATTATTTTTCATCCTTTGATGAGATTGAAACATTTATTTTAGAAAATTGTATACACGGTGATTTGTTGATAACTATGGGGGCTGGAGATATCGTAAAAGTGGGAGAAAAGCTTTTAGGCTTATAGTTATCCCCATTATCCACATAGTTTTCAACATTTTATGTTAAGAAGCTATGTGGATTTTTTAATTTACATAATTTATAGTCTAACAATTTAAGAAATCCCGGTTTTATCAGCAAATCGACATGATTCGGTGGAGAAATCCTAATTATGTATACCTGGTTTCCACATTATCCACATTATCCACAATTCATATGGTGGATAACTACGGCTATTTTCTTTTAATACGACCTGTGGTATGATATTCACAAAAGCAATGAGCAGCCGCAGGCTTTTCTCGCTGCACTGCGGACTGGCTATATAAAAAAGGTGAGGGTTATGACATTGAATATTAAAAGCAGTTTCAAGATCAACGTTACAGTCATTACCAATGAGTTCATTGACGAATACATGGCAGCGGCCAATGGAGAATACATAAAAGAATATTTATATTTAATGCGCCATGAAGGAGAAGAAATCACCGTTTCCATGATTGCGGATGCGTTAAACCATACAGAAGCAGATGTAGCGCGGGCTTTATCATACTGGAAGAATGCCGGAGTCCTAAAAGAAGACGTTCCAGCTAAACCGGAAGTATCCCCAGCGGCATCAGAAACAGCCTGTTCCGGAATCATCGCAGAGGAACAAGTAAAACCAGCACCATCCGGCCGCCGTATGGTCTACTCCCCAGAAAAGATAAGCGGTCTGGCCGGAGATGAGGATTTCTCTCAGCTTCTTTATATTGCCCAGAAATACATGAATAAGGTATTCACCCAAAGGGAGTGCGAGGTGTTTGCCTATCTATATGACGGCCTGCACATGCCTGCTGAGCTTTTAGAATATGTGGTAGAATACTGTGTGCAAGGTGGTCACAGCAGCATCCGTTATATTGAAACGGTGGCTATCAGCTGGCATGAAAAAGGGTTTCGGACCGTGGAAGATGCCAAGAGCTTTGCCCTTACCTTTACCAAGGATTCCTTTGCTGTTATGAAAGCCTTTGGATTAAATGACAGGAAACCGGGAGATCTTGAGAAGGACTTCATAGACAGGTGGTTCCGCGCCTATGGATTTGCCAGGGAGCTGGTTGTTGAAGCCTGTAACAGGACACTGGCGGCTACTCATGCGCCCAGCTTTCAGTATGCGGACAAAATATTAGAGGGCTGGAAAAAAGCCGGTGTACGCTCCATGGAAGAGATTAAAAAGCTGGACGAACAGTATGCGGAACGCATGAGAAGCGGAGAACATAAAACCGGAAAAAGCGGTGATAATAAGCAGGCTCAGAGCACTAAGGGAAGAAAGGGACAGAACCAGTTTCAGAATTTCCCTCAAAGAGAGATTGATTATGATGCCCTTGTTTTAAAGCAATTATCGGAGCGGCAGTAATATTACATAAGGTCAGCAGGATGAACGGAGGTAATTATGGCGCTGAGCAATTCACAGTACGATGCTATCATGCGGGCATATGGACAGCAACAGTTTAAGAACCGCCATGAACAGGAAGAGCGGATTGCGGAAGTATACCGCAGGATTCCGGTTATAAAAGAGCTTGATGATTTCATCAGCACCAGTGCAGTGGCCAGTGCGCGCAGGCTGCTTGAAGGGGACAAGGGAGCTCTTAAGGACTTAAGAAATGAAATTGCAGACTTGAGAGAGCAGAAAAGTGTACTCTTAAAGGCAGCCGGTTACTCTGCGGACTATATGGAGATGCAGTACCGGTGTCCGGATTGTAAGGATACCGGATACGCAGATGGGACCAAGTGCCACTGTTTCCGCCAGTCTGAAATGAAATATCTTTACGCTCAGTCAAACATTGAACAGATTATTGCTGTAGAAAATTTCGATACATTTTCCTATGAATACTTTGATGATACCAGGGTGGTTCCGGTTCTTAACAGAACCGTCAGACAGTACATGGGACAGGTTGTGGAGACTTGCAAAAGCTTTGTAAAGGGATTTTCCGGGGAACATGGAAACCTGCTGTTTACAGGCCCTACAGGAGTCGGTAAAACGTTCCTGACAAACTGCATCGCCAAGGAGCTGATTGACCGGTATTATTCCGTGATATACTTATCGGCCAATGACTTATTCGAGGTATTTTCAAAGAACCGGTTCGATTACCAGGATGAAGAAGATATGAAAGGGATGTACCAGTATATTCTGGACTGCGACCTTCTGATCATTGATGATCTGGGTACAGAGCTTAATAACAGTTTTACATCTTCTGAATTGTTTTACTGCATCAACGAACGGCTTAATTCTACCAGGTCCACGATCATATCCACCAACCACCCCATAAATGAGCTGAGGGACCGGTATACGGAACGTGTGACATCAAGGCTGATCAGCCGCTATACGGTGATTCCCCTTTATGGAGATGATATTCGTATCAGAAAGAAACATATTAATAAATAAAAAACCAGGAAGCCCATCTCAATGGGCTCCTGGATTTTCTATGCTTCCTATGGTTTTTAAAGGCTGGCAAGCCGCTCAAAAAGTCTGTTTACCTCCACCTGCCCGTATCCCCAAATGTTATTTGGATAAACATAAGAGCTGCTGCGTACTGCACCGCTGATTAAGAGACGGTTCACATTATTTCCGGTCATACGGGGGTAATTACCTCTGACAATGGCCCATTCAAGCACCATGGCAACGATTCCGGCAGCATGCGCCGTCGCCGCTCCGGTACCTGTTATCGATCCATATTGGCCACCACGAACCGCACAGGTGAGCTCGAAGCCAGGTGCGGCCAGATCAGGCTTTATTTCACCGATTCTTGTATAGCCTCTGCTGGATTCCGGCAGGATGCTGTTTGTCGCATCGTTATAAGCGCTCACTGTCAGCTGATGCCTTCCATTTCCAGGAGAGGTTATGGTCGTATCAGGGTTTGAATTGAGAAAATATGTATCTCTTGAAATCAAATCGCCGGAAGGGAGCCAGGAATGGAAGGCAAAGCCTTCACTTTCAATATTCTGTACCCGCAGGTACCAGATTCCGGGAATGAGATTGTTAAACCGCAGCAGGATGAGTTGATCTCCATTTGCTTCCTCAAATATGAAGTTGTTAACATAGATGACAGTTTCGTTAAATATGAAACTGAACCTTCTGCATTGATTGAAGGTAGGAAAAACAGGCTGTGTGGATTCACGGTTCGGAGAAGAGATGTCTACGGACAGCCTTGCCGGAGCGTATGACCAGATCTCCATGGAAAGCATTTTATCATTGGCCCCCACTCTTAATTCAAAATCATTATAATAAGGAGCTCCGGTGGTGGAGTTAAAGTAATGCCTTTGATTGTTCCCTTCGTTGCCGGCGGAAACGCATATTCCGATTCCAGGCAGCAATGTGAGGTAATCGATATAGCTGTCAATGGAGGCCCTGCCGTCATGACCTCCCTGGCTGCTTCCTAAAGCAACGCATACCACAAGAGGGCGGTTTAACCGTTCTGAAACTGAAAATGCATAACGGATGCCAAGTATGATATCGGATTCCTGATAGCAGAGAGAGTTTTCCGGAACAAAGAAGATATTTTTTAAGTTTTGTTTTGCTTCTTTCAATTTGACGATCACAAGATCAGCCTGAGGTACGACACCGCTGAAGGCTTCGGCCTCATTCGGGGTACCGGCTAAAACACTGGCTATGGCCGTTCCGTGTCCGACGGGGTCCGTTGTGGGGACAAGGGCCAAGGGATCCTCTGAATTTAAAGCAGCGTTGATTTGATCCCTGCTGTATTCGGAACCGAATGTAAAGGTATCGGGAATCGTACCCGTTTGCACTGTCTGGTCCCATATCGTGAGGATGCGTGAGGTTCCATCATTATATTTAAATGCAGGATGATTGTAGTCGATTCCGGTATCAACGACAGCCACCAGGACGCCTCTGCCGAACAGAGCCAGAAAAGGATTTCTCTGAACGGTTGTGATGCCGGATTTTTCCAGGCTGGTCGTAGAGGTTGGTGTGTAGAGGAAGGGAAAGCTGTTATAGGGATGACGGCCTAAATCACAGGGGTCAACGGTAGTGACAGGTACGTGCAGAAGGGAATCCCTTATATCTAAAAAGGTGATATTATTTCCAGTATCATAGGAAGGAACCAGGGTATTACTAATTATTAAGTCATAATAATTATTATCCAAAATTTTTAACAAGATAAATCCTCCCTGTATTTATTGGGTACATAATACATTTTATGCGGAAAAACATCTATTATGAGGATATCCTGGAGCATTGCATTGGATTATAAACGTAAGAAATTAACAGTTGCATCAAGTTCTTTCAAAGGTTACAATGAGAGATAAAGAGTCCTAAATACATCGATTAACTTGACTAATTCCGCACATAATGTTATAAAAGAACCGTTGCGTTGTATTAGGATACGTTGGAGGAGAGAAGAATGCTTTACGAAGAAAAGACGATAGAAACCATACCGGTAGGTCCACTGGGTCTGATACCGTTAAAAAGCTGCAAGGAGCTGGGAGATAAGGTCAATGACTACCTGGTGTCATGGAGACAGGAGCGGGAGAGCGAACATAAGTCAACCATCGCTTTTTCAGGTTATCAGAGAGATTCCTATATTATCGGAGCCAGCACGCCAAGATTCGGATCCGGCGAAGCAAAGGGTACCCTGCATGAATCTGTACGGGGTGATGACCTTTATTTCATGGTGGATGTGTGTAATTACAGCCTTACTTATTCCCTGTGCGGGATGACCAATCATATGTCTCCTGATGATCACTTCCAGGATTTGAAGCGACTCATTGCAGCATCGGCAGGAAAAGCCCGCCGCATCAATGTGATCATGCCATTCCTATACGAGAGCAGACAGCATAAGAGATCCAGCAGAGAATCCTTAGACTGTGCGCTGGCCCTTCGGGAGTTGGTGAATATGGGAGTTGAGAACATCATCACCTTTGATGCTCATGACCCGAGAGTGCAGAATGCGATTCCTTTAAAGGGCTTTGAAACTGTTCAGCCTATTTACCAGTTTATCAAGTACTTACTGAAGGAAGAGAAAGAACTGGATATTGACAGCGAGCATATGATGGTCATCAGCCCGGATGAGGGAGGCATGGGACGTGCTGTATTCTTTGCCAATGTTCTTGGCCTTGATATGGGTATGTTCTATAAACGCAGGGATTATACTCAAATCGTGAATGGACGCAATCCCATCGTTGCCCACGAATTTTTGGGAAGCAGCGTAGAAGGCAAAGATGTGATCATAGTTGACGACATGATTTCTTCCGGCGAAAGCATGCTTGATGTAGCGAAGGAGCTTAAGAGAAGAAAAGCCAGGAAAGTATTTGTTTGCTCCACTTTTGGCCTTTTTACCAACGGTCTTGCAAAGTTTGATGAATATTATGAGAATGGATTTATTGACAGGATCCTTACGACCAATCTGGTCTATCAGACCCCTGATCTCTTATCCAGACCATACTATATCAATGTTGATATGAGTAAGTATATTGCACTTATCATAGATAATTTAAACCATGACGCATCCTTAAGCGAGCTTTTAAATCCAACGAAAAGAATTAACCGGCTTCTGGAGCGTTACCGCGCAGGTGACAGGTAAAAAGGGCATATGGAACGATTACCGAAGCAGAAACTGGTCTTAGTAGGCCTTACACTTTTCTCCATGTTTTTTGGGGCGGGAAATCTTATTTTTCCGCCCTTTTTGGGTGCATCCGCGGGAACGAATATCTGGATTGCCATGGCAGGCTTTGCGGTGACAGCCATCGGGTTTCCGGTTCTTGGTGTGGTTGCAGTGGCTAAGTCCGGCGGCCTTAATAAGTTGGCCGGCCATGTTCATCCCAGATTTGCATTTATTTTTACTCTGCTCATTTACTTATCCATAGGGCCGTGTCTCGCAATTCCCAGAACTGCCAGCACCTCCTTTGAGATGGCGGTGGTCCCCTTTTTAAAAGAAGGGGGCTCGGGAGCTCTCTCCCAGTTCCTTTATTCCGCCGTGTTCTTTACCATTGCTTTTGTCGTGTCATTGAAACCGGATAAATTAACAGACCGTCTGGGTAAGATAATGACTCCCTGCCTTTTGGCCCTGATCGTGGTAATATTTGCAGGCAGCGTAGTCCATCCGGCAGGCTCTTACGGGTTTCCGTCAAAGTCCTATGGGTCCAATCCATTTGTAAAAGGATTTCTTGAAGGGTATCTGACCATGGATACCATCGCTGCCCTGAACTTTGGAATTATTATCTCTTTGAATGTTCAGGCAATGGGAATCAAACAGGAAGCTTCCGTCGTAAAGGAAACCATTCAGGCCGGTTTCGTCGCCGGAGGTGTTCTTTTAATGGTATACAGTGCTCTGGCCCACGTGGGAGCCGTCACCGGCGGCGCAATGGGGCTGGGAGAAAACGGAGCTCAGACCTTGAACCAGGCGGTACGTTTTTTGTATGGGAATGTGGGGCTTGTGATGCTGGCCGCCATATTCTTCATTGCCTGTTTAAATACCTGCATCGGCCTTATCAGTTGCTGCAGCAGGTATTTCTGCACCATTGTACCAAAAGTGGGATACCGTGTATGGGCATTCACCTTCGCATTGGTGAGCCTGGTAATCTCCAATATCGGTCTTACCAGGATATTAGAAGTCTCTGTACCGGTGTTAAATGCCATTTACCCCATAGCCATTGTCCTCATTCTGCTGTCCTTTGGTTTTCCGGACGGAAGGAAGTGGAAGGCTGTTTATGTCTGTTCCATTAGTTTCACAGGAATCGTCAGTGTGCTTCTGTCCCTGGAACAGGCAGGTCTTAGCTTTTTAAATCCCGGGCTTTCCATGCTTCCTCTTTATGGTATGGGACTTGGCTGGATCGGGCCGGCTATTACAGGGCTTCTGGCTGGCGTTTTAGCCGGTTTAGCCGGATATAGGAACAGATCATAGGATCTATAGTAAAAAGACTGTCATGAGGCTTACAAGCCGTCATAACAGTCTTTTATTATTGGAACATTATCATGAGGTTAAATTTCTATCAGGTGATAGGGGATCAGGTTTGCGGTCAGCATCTGGGCCTCTCTCTGATGGCAGGTGAAGATAATAACCTGGTCGGAATAAGTGCTCACCAGCCATCTTAAAGCAGTCCGAAGCCTGTCGTCATCATATAGTACAAAACTGTCATCAAATATGAATGGCATCCGTTCGTTGCCCTCCTGAATCAAGGTGGCAGCCGCCAATCGAAGGGCCAGATAAACCTGGTCCATGGTGCCGCTGCTGACTTGTTCTAAAGGAACCAGCTTGGTTTTTGTATTCAGAAATACATTCAGGTTCTCATCTACGCTCATGCTGGTATAGATTCCCCCTGTGATCCCGGCGATAAGGTCAGAAGCTGTTTTATTTAGATATAGGCCAAAGGAGTCCCGGATAGAGGAGGAGAGGCTGGTCATGGTTTCCAGTGCTAAGTCAATGGCGGATATTTCTTCCCGGATCCGGTCGTTCTCCGCCAGGATGTGCTTAAGTCCTTCAGCCTGGGTTTTGCAGCTTGATAAGTGCTCCAGCTTTTTCTCAAGCTCCCACTGGCTTTTCTGCTGCTTTTCAATAGATTCCCCACAGTTCTCCTGCTTTTTTGAAAGCTCCTCAATATCTTTCGCTTTCTGAGCGATGACGGCTTCCGATTTGGCTACCGCTGAGCATAAGCGGGTGAACTCTGCCATCTTTGTCTGGAATGCGCGGATCGTTTCTGAAGATATCTCAGTATTTCCCAAATGTCTGGATAGGATCTCCTGCAGGATCTTGGCGCTCATTTCCATGTCCTTTTGGCTATGCCTCAGCCGTAAAAACAGAATCAGGCCGATCAGGTAGAAAATCGTGGCGGTTCCAATAAAAATACCTAACAAAAGGATGAGGTCAAGTCCATAGTAAGCGGTGAAATAATTTGCTTCTCCCAGATAATAAAGTACTCCCGTGCCGCATAACAGCAAGGTGGCGATGACCAGGGAAAGGACAGAAAAGATCTTTCTTGGTTTTTTATTGCAGGCCGCCCTGGCTTCCATATATTCGTCATAGTTTTCCTGGGCCTTTGCCTGGCAGGCGTTTATAGACGCCTGGTCGGAAAACTGGTTGCTGTTCAGTACCTGCCTGCCCCTTGCGGCTTTTTGAAGAAGTTCTTCCTTTTCTTTCTGCTGTTCATCCATGGATACCCTGATATGGGAGCGGAGCTTATGGTATTCCTGAATCTGGTTTTCATACTCCGGAGATGAGATTTCCTTTTCTGTGTTGCGGATTTCGCTTAATAACGAGGTATAAGTCCGGGCCGCTTCCGGAACCATCTGGGATTCCAGCTCCTTTTTCTGTGACTTTAAAAAGGCGGCAGCCTTTGTGATGTTAAGGGCTAAGTTTCCCGTGGTGTTTAAGTTGGCTATGTAATTTTTAAGTTCGGAAACCATGCCCTCATCGGTAGCGCTTTTAAGCTGGCCGATGCTGACGGTGTTAATGTATGCCGATTCGCTTAAACCGCATAATAAGTCATCTAAAAATGCCTTAGTCGGCTCAATCTCCCGTCCGGCGGTTTCATCTACGATCTTAAACTCTTTTTTATTCTTCTGGAAGGTGCGCTCGATCCGGTAAATGTGATCCTTATGCTCCAGCCGTATCTGCCCCTCATAAGTGCCGCTGTTTTCCCAAGGCTCGAATTTTGTGTAAAGATCATTCCGGGATGCACGGCCTCTCTGGCGTTCAATACCGAAAAGCATTCCCCGGATGAATGTATGGATGGTGGATTTTCCGGCCTCATTTTTCCCATATACAATGTTTAGCCCATCCCGGAAGGTAAGGTTTCTGCCATGGAATTTCCCAAAGCCATTGATATAGATATCAATTATTTTCATGGGGTCAGCTCCTTTCGTCCGTTGTACGAAGCAATGCGTTAATGCCGTAATGAAGGGCCTTTTTTTCCACCGGGCTCATCTCTGGTTTCTGAAGGGCCTGGATAAAGAAACCGATCATATCGCTGGGGTGTTCGGCAAACAATGCGGGAAAATCATACTGAGGTTCAGATTCGTCAATGATTTCCATGATCTTAAAACGGGTGGAAAGCATCTCTAAGTCAAAGGAAATGTCAGGGTCCCTCATGCCGCGGATTCGAAACCGGAATATGTTTTCCGATCCCCGGTTCTGGATTTCCTGGGTGATTTTCATGGCAAGCTCCGTATTGGTAGTGGCAGTTGTTACATTAACTGCCAGGGAGATGTACTGGAGCTTTGCAAGGGGAATAAACCTTAAGGAAGTCACCATACGGGTCACCTCATTGATCTCCCCCACCATCATGCCGTGCTGCCCGGATTCTGTCTTATCAAGCGGCTCTAAGGAACCGGCAAATGCCATACGGTTTTCCAGTAAGATCTCCGGCCGGTGGATGTGCCCCATGGCAATGTAGGAAAAGTCCAGATTGGCCATGGCGCCCTTGTCAAATGGGATGTGGTTGGCATCGCCCCCATGACCAAGAAGGACATGGATGCGCCCGTTGTTGGGCACCTTTAAATGATCAAGGCGGTTTTCGGGGATTTCTGCTGAGTGGTAACTGAAACCGTAAACCTCGGTATTGATGTCCTTAAAGTAAACACTTTCCAGCTCCCCTCCCATGAGATAAGATACATTGGGAGCCCAGGTGAAGCTTAAAAGGGCAGAGTTGTTCCGGATGCGGTCATGGTTACCGGCAATGATGACCACATGGACATCCGGTATGGTGGTAAATAGAAAATTTACTTCTTTCAAATCTCTGGCCAGGGGCTGGCGGTGAAATAAGTCTCCGGAAATAAAGAGGCAGTTGGCTTCCAGGGCCTTTGCCTGGCTGACCGCCTTTGCAAAGGTGTCCTTGATGTCCTGATACCGTTCCTTGCTCCATGGCTTATCGCTGTCCGGGCTCATGCCCCAGTGAACATCTGCAATATGTATGAATTTCATTATCATTACCTCGCTGGTCCTCTGCATAGCTGAACTGAAACCACAAATTCCCTGCCTTTTGGGAAGGGAATTTGCGGTACAGGCTTAAAGCTCGCAGTTGTTGACAGTTCTTGGGAATGGAACCACGTCACGGATGTTGCCCATTCCGGTAAGATACATCACGCAGCGCTCAAAGCCAAGGCCAAAGCCTGCATGGCGGGTAGAACCGTATTTTCTTAAGTCAAGATAGAATTCGTAATCCTCTTTCTCAAGGCCAAGCTCGTCCATACGTGCCACAAGCTTGTCATAATTGTCCTCTCTCTGGCTTCCTCCGATGATCTCGCCGATTCCGGGTACCAGGCAGTCTACGGCAGCCACGGTCTTATTATCCGGATTCAGCTTCATGTAGAAGGCCTTGATCTCCTTTGGATAGTCTGTTACGAATACAGGCTTCTTATAGAGCTGCTCGGTTAAATAGCGCTCATGCTCGGTCTGTAAGTCACAGCCCCAGAACACCTTATAGTCAAATTCCTCATTGTGCTTCTCCAGAAGCTCTATGGCCTCGGTGTAAGTCACACGGGCAAATTCAGAGTTTAAAACATGGTTTAAGCGGTTAAGTAGCTCCTTGTCCACAAACTGATTGAAGAAGTTCATCTCTTCCGGTGCATGCTCCAGGACGAAACGGATCACATATTTAAGCATGGCTTCTGCCAGCTCCATATTATCATCCAAATCGGCAAAGGCCATCTCCGGCTCAATCATCCAGAACTCTGCCGCATGGCGGGTGGTATTGGAGTTTTCTGCACGGAACGTAGGTCCAAAGGTATAAACATTGCGGAATGCCATAGCATAGGTCTCCGCATTGAGCTGGCCGCTTACGGTTAAGTTGGTAGGCTTTGCAAAGAAGTCCTGGGTGAAATCCACAGACCCTTCCTTAGTCTTTGGAATATCTGTTAAATCCATAGTAGTAACCTGGAACATCTCACCGGCGCCCTCACAGTCGCTTCCGGTAATGATGGGGGTGTGTACATACACAAAGTCCCTTTCCTGGAAGAACTGGTGAATGGCATAAGCGATCAGAGAACGCACACGGAAAACAGCCTGAAAGGTATTGGTCCTGGGACGCAGATGGGAAATGGTTCTTAAATATTCAAAGGAATGGCGCTTTTTCTGAAGGGGATAGTCCGGTGTAGAAGTCCCTTCAACAATAATTTTATCCGCCTGGATCTCAAATGGCTGTTTTGCATCGGGAGTGGGTACCAGGGTACCGGTGACGATAACAGCGGTTCCTACATTGAGTTTGGATATTTCAGAGAAATTTTCCATAGTGTCATGATAGACGACCTGAAGTGTTTCAAAATAAGTTCCGTCATTTAAAACAATGAATCCAAATGATTTGGAATCCCGTAAACTTCTCACCCAGCCTCCGATCGTAACCTGCGTGTTAAGAAGTGATTCTTTGTCTTTATATATTTGTCTTACAGTGATTAAATCCATAGTGGCTTCTCCTTTTACATGTTCGCATACTTAGTAAGATTATACTGTATTTCGAGCATTGATTCAAGGGGGAAGGGTGTAAAAACGCAAGATATGGCTTAAAATGTAAAAGAATCGAAAAAAGCATGAAAAATGTCGGAAAATGCACAAAAAATTATCATAATAATTCAAAATTTTGTTCACTATTTTCTGAATATGTGTTATAATGCTAGTACAATAAAATTACAACAGCGAGAGGTGATAACGTGATCAAGAAAGAAATGATTGCCATGCTTTTGGCAGGCGGGCAGGGAAGCCGGTTAGGCGTGTTAACGCAAAAAGTGGCCAAACCAGCAGTATCATTTGGCGGCAAGTACCGTATAATTGATTTCCCACTCAGTAACTGCATCAACTCAGGAGTAGATACAGTGGGAGTTCTGACTCAGTATCAGCCATTGCGCTTAAATACCCATATCGGGATCGGCATCCCATGGGATTTGGACCGGAACGTTGGCGGCGTCACGATCCTTCCTCCCTATGAAAAGAGCAAGGGCAGTGATTGGTATACTGGAACGGCAAATGCCATCTATCAGAACCTCGAATATATGGAAACTTACAATCCGGACTATGTCCTCATATTGTCAGGAGACCATATCTATAAGATGGATTATGAGGTCATGCTGGAATACCATAAAGCGAATAATGCTGATATCACCATTGCTGCTATGCCGGTGCCGATTGAGGAAGCCAGCCGTTTTGGAATCCTTATAACCGATGAGAGCAACCGTATCACGGAGTTTGAAGAAAAACCGGTAAATCCAAGAAGCAACCTGGCATCCATGGGTATCTACATATTCAGCTGGAAAGTATTAAAAGAGGCACTGATCAAGATGTCTGAAGTACCGGGCTGTGATTTCGGAAAGCATATCATTCCATACTGCTTCGAGGCAGGGGACCGGGTATTTGCCTATGAATACAATGGTTATTGGAAGGATGTGGGAACTTTAAGCTCTTACTGGGAAGCTAATATGGAGCTGATTGATATCATTCCCGAATTTAACCTTTATGAGGAGTACTGGAAGATCTATACAAAGAGCGACATCATACCGCCTCAATATGTGTCGGAAGAGGCTGTTATAGACAGAAGCATCATCGGAGAAGGGTCAGAAATCTGCGGAGAAATCCACAATTCCGTTATTGGTGCCGGTGTTACCATTAAAAAGGGAGCCGTGGTCAGGGATTCCATCATCATGAGGGAATGCGTACTGGGAGAGAATGTCAAGATCCAGAAGGCCATTATCGCTGAAAATGTAAAGATAGGAGCGAACTCTGAGCTTGGTTGCGGGGAATTTGCCCCCAGCAAATATGATCCCAAGGTCTATCAGTCCGATCTGGTAACAGTCGGTGAGAATTCAACCATACCGGAAAATGTGAAGGTAGGTAAGAATACGGCAATCGTCGGTGAAACAACAGCAGAAGATTATACTGACGGTGAGCTGGCTGGCGGAGACTACATCATAAAGGCAGGTGGCATACGATGAGAGCGATAGGAATTGTATTAGCAGGCGGAAACAGTAAGAGAATGCGGGAATTATCCAATAAAAGGGCGATCTCGGCCATGCCCATTGCCGGCAATTACCGCAGCATTGATTTTGCCCTCAGCAATATGACGAATTCCCATATTCAGAACGTAGCGGTTTTAACTCAGTATAATTCCAGATCGCTTCATCTGCATTTGAGCTCTTCCAAATGGTGGGATTTTGGTAGAAAGCAGGGGGGATTGTTTGTATTCACTCCAACTATAACCGCAGAAAGCAGTGACTGGTACCGGGGAACTGCAGATGCGCTTTTCCAGAACCTTACATTCTTAAAGAACAGCCATGAACCCTATGTTGTTATTGCGGCAGGTGACGGCATCTATAAGCTGGATTATGGAAAAGTTCTGGAATATCATATTGAGAAGAAGGCTGATATTACCGTCGTATGCACGGAGCTTCCGCAGGGAGAGGATATCACACGATTCGGTCTGGTGAGAACCAATGAAGACGGAAGGATCACAGACTTTGAGGAAAAGCCTATGGTCGCATCTTCTAATGTCGTATCCTGCGGTATTTATGTCATCCGCAGACGGCAGCTGATTGAGCTCATTGAGCGCTGCGCTATGGAAGACCGTTATGATTTTGTAAACGATATTCTGATACGTTACCGGAACCTAAAGAGGATTTATGCTTATAAGATGAATACTTACTGGAGGAATATTGCTTCTGTTGAGTCTTACTACAAGACCAACATGGATTTCCTGAAATCGGAAGTGAGGGATTATTTCTTCCGCCAGTACCCGGATGTTTATTCTAAAATAGATGATTTGCCTCCGGCAAAGTATAATCCGGGAGCCTCAGTTAAGAACAGTTTGATATCCAGCGGCAGCATTGTCAATGGAGTGGTCGAAAATTCTGTTCTGTTTAAAAAGGCATATGTAGGCAATAACTGTGTCATTAAAAATTCTATTATTTTAAATGACGTTTACATAGGTGATAATACGGTTATTGAAAATTGTATAGTGGAAAGCCGGGATACGATCCGGGCAAATACCACTCATATTGGAACACCGGACAATATAAAAATTGTCTTAGAGAAAAACGAAAGATACACATTATAAGGAAATGCGGGGGAAAGCTTGACATGCAGATTACAGACGTGAGGGTTAGACGTATTGAAAAAGAAGGAAAGATGAAAGCAATAGTATCCATTACTCTTGATAATGAATTTGTAATTCATGATATCAAGGTAATCGAAGGGGAGAAGGGGCTATTTATTGCTATGCCAAGCCGCAAGGCTGCAGATGGGGAATACCGGGATATTGCACATCCCATTAATTCCGACACCCGTGATATGATCCAGAGGGTCATTCTGGATAAGTATGAGACCACGGCATTAGAGATGCCGGAGGTGACGGCATTTGCTTAATAAGTCTTTTAATCCGCAGGCAGGGGTGACTCTGCCTGCGGATTTTTGTATGTGACTCTCCTTAAATACAGGATTTACACGGGGCTCTTTTTGGGGTTATAATAAAAAGTAATAATTTTGGAAAGGTAGATGAAAACATGACGATAAAAATAGGTATTGCAGGCTATGGGAATCTGGGAAAAGGGGTGGAATGTGCCATCCGCCATAATCCGGATCTTGAGCTTTCTGCCGTATTTACCAGAAGAGATCCGGCATCATTAACCCTTCTTACTCCGGGTGTAAAGGTGTATTCCATGGAGGAAGCTATTTCAAAAAAGGATTCCATTGATGTGATGATCCTCTGTGGCGGAAGCGCAGCAGATCTTCCGGTACAGACTCCCCTTCTTGCCAGACATTTCAATGTAGTGGACAGCTTTGACACCCACGCACGGATCCCCCGGCATTTTGAAGCAGTGGATGAGGCGGCAAAGGAAGGAAACAAGGTTGGGATCATATCCGTTGGCTGGGACCCGGGCATGTTTTCCTTAAACCGCCTGTATGGAGAGTCCATTTTACCGGGCGGCCATGATTATACGTTCTGGGGCAGGGGCGTAAGCCAGGGCCATTCCGATGCGATCCGCAGGATCGAAGGTGTCCGGGATGCCAGACAGTATACCATTCCGGTTGAAGAAGCCCTCGAAGCGGTCCGCAGCGGAAAAAATCCAGAACTGTCCACCAGAGAGAAGCATACCCGCGAATGTTTTGTAGTGGCGGAAGAGAATGCGGATTTAGACCGGATCAGGAAAGAAATCGTATCTATGCCCAATTATTTTGCAGATTATGATACTACGGTTCATTTTATCAGCGAAGAGGAACTTAACCGGGACCACAGGGGAATTCCCCATGGAGGATTTGTCATTAGGACCGGAAAGACAGGCTGGGAGGATGAGAACAGCCATGTGATCGAATACAGCCTAAAGCTGGATTCCAATCCGGAATTTACGGCCTCCGTGCTGACGGCTTATGCTAGAGCCGCTTATCGTTTGAATCAAGAAGGCCAGAGCGGATGTAAAACCGTGCTTGATATTGCTCCGGCATATTTAAGTGCCTTTAGCGGAAAAGAGCTGAGAGGACGTCTGTTATAATTCAGAGGCAGGAGGAATAGAGAATGGCAGCGAGAAAAGAAATGGTCCTGTATTATCAGCCTGAAAAGGACAGGCAGAGCGGAAATGATACAAAGGCCGCGAAGCTGAAAGCAGTTCTTGTCCGTATGGGGATACGGATTAAAAACATATCCCCGGAACAGGTGTACCAGACCGTAGGATATCTGGCAGGCTTTGACGGATTTGAAGAAAAGGAGCAGGAGAATTGCCCTGATGTGGAAGAGGAGATCCTGGTTATGAAAAATTTTTCAAACCGCCGGATTGACGAACTGCTCTTAAATTTAAGGCGGGCCGGAGTTCCTAAAATCGACCTAAAGGCAGTAATCACCGATACCAACTGTAAATGGAAATTCTATGATCTGTATCTGGAGCTTAAGAAAGAACATGACACCATGTCAGGAACGAATGAGACAGATCCGAAGGAAGCGGAAGAGAACGAAACAGATACGGTTTAAGGTGCCGTGCAGAATGTTGTTAGATTGATCTATTGAAAAAAATAAAATGGTACGTAAAAACGCGTCTTGATCAAGGGATAAAACCCTCTCAAGACGCGTTTTTGTTCTTTATGCTGCAAATTTACTGATAATCACAAACAGTGGCCCACTGTTGAAGCAATTCCGCCTCTTCCGGTCTTCTCTTTGAAAGCTGGGCAGCAGCAACCATGGGAAGCCAGGTCTGCACATATTTCTTTGCAGTACCGGTCTTCTTACAAAACAGGTTCATATACATATCTGCCTTATTCTGGTCCTGCAGACAGAACAGCAGGTAAGTTCTTGCCACATCCGCGCTGGCATTGCCCTGAGTCGCGTGTACCCAGTCCAGAACAAACATGGTTCCGTCATCGGTTACCACAATATTGCTGGGATTAAAATCCCCATGGCATAATTTTGTATGTTTAGGCATACTGTCCAGCTGTGTCCGCATATCGTATCTGGTCACATCCTCTAATTCTTCCGTGTCCAGGATCTGACGTGACATCTTATCTTTTAACTTATTAAGAAGCGGGCACTGCTTTGACAGAATACTCAAATGGAGATCTACCATATTCTCCATGTATTCCGGTAATTTATCAGGATTTTCATCCATGAGCTGTTGGAGAGTCTTGCCTTCAATGAAATCAAAGGTAATGGACCACTTTCCTTCGAAAACACCAACCTCTAAAACCTTAGGAACATTGATTCCGCCGACTTCTTCCACGCGGGCTGTAATCAATGCTTCATTCAATACATCTGCCTTTGGGAAATCAGCGTTAAATACCTTGATCGCTTTATTTCCATCACGAAAGACCTTTTTTGTTGCAGTTGTAGCAATTAATTGTGCTGCCATACGAATCTCTCCTTCCATCCAACCATTAGTCTGAACCGTTATGTAGTGATTCTGTACTTATATTTTACTACAAAACCCATAAAAAGTATAGCTTGTTTTGTGATTTATCAGGATAAATTTACTGAATATGTCTGCAATTTAAAAGCGGAAAACAGCCGCACCATAAGCCGGAAGCTGGTAAGGGAAAGAGTATTCCTGATCATCCCATTCCATCTTTTCAGAGCGGAAAGAAGGCCCTTTCTCTCCCCGCTTATACAGTCCGTGATCCTGGTCTAAAACAAGAGTGTAAGTTCCCCGTTTCGGAACTCCTACCCGGTAATCAGGACGGGCTACGGGAGTGAAGTTTAACACAAACAGCAGGCTGCGCTTTTTATCCTTACTGTACCTGATAAAACTGAAGATGCTACGTTCCTTGTCATTGGCATTGACCCAGAAGAAGCCTTCCCAGTCATAGTCCTTTTCATAAAGTGCCGGATATTTTTTGTACAGGTGCAGAAGATCTCTTACATAGTCCTTAAGGGTTTTGCCTAAAGGCTCCTCAGACAGATACCAGTCAAGGGAGTTTTTTTCATCCCATTCATGAAACTGTCCAAATTCCTGTCCCATAAACAGCAGTTTTTTACCGGGATGACCAAGCATAAACGTATATCCCAATTTTAAGTTTGCAAATTTATCTTCCAGAAGTCCCGGCATTTTGTTGATCATGGAACTTTTCAAATGCACCACCTCATCATGGGATAATACCAGTATATAATTTTCACTGGTGAAATATGTAAGGCCAAATGTCATCTTGTGGTGGTTGTATTTGCGGAAATAAGGATCCAGCTTCATATATTCCAGAAAATCATGCATCCAGCCCATATTCCATTTAAAGGTAAAACCAAGGCCTCCCTCTTCCTGATTCCCGGTAACCTTTGGCCAGACGGTAGATTCCTCGGCAATGACCATAGCTCCGTTTCCCCGTTTTTTAATGACGCTGTTTAAATGCTTAAAAAACTCTATGGCTTCCAGATTCTCGTTTCCGCCGTACTGGTTTGGTACCCAGTCCCCGTTGTTTCTTCCATAATCCAGATAAAGCATGGAAGCGACCGCGTCGACCCGGAGCCCGTCAACATGAAATTTATCCACCCAGTAAAGGGCATTGGCAATAAGGAAATTATCCACCTCATATTTACTGTAATCAAAGACTTTTGTTCCCCAATCAGGGTGTTCCCCTTTCCGGGGGTCTGAATATTCGTAGCAGGCTTCTCCGTCAAAGTCCGCCAGGCCATGAGCATCCTTTGGAAAATGAGCCGGAACCCAGTCAAGGATGACCCCGATTCCTTTTTTGTGCATGTAGTTTACGAAATACATAAACTCTCCTGGAGTCCCAAACCGGGAAGTTGGGGCAAAATATCCTGTCACCTGATATCCCCAGGATCCGTCATAGGGATGTTCTGCAATTCCCATCAGCTCCACATGGGTATAACCCATTTCCAGAATATAATCTGCCAGTTCATGAGCCGCTTCGATATAAGTATAAAAGCCATCCTTTTCATCCCTGCTTTTCTTCCGCCAGGAACCTAAATGTACCTCATAGATGCTGAGAGGTTCATCTAAGGGGTCTTTGGCCTTCCGCTTTTCCATCCAGGCCAGATCCTTCCACTGAAATCCCGTAAGGTCTGCGGTAACAGAGGCAGTCTGGGGGCGGTATTCTGCCTGGAATGCGTAAGGATCCGCCTTGAAAAGGATCTTGCCGCTCCTTGTGGTGATTGCATATTTATATAGCTCCCCAACGCTTAAATCAGGGACAAAAGCTTCCCAGATTCCGGAATCAGCAAGGGATCCCATTGGATTTGCTTCCGGATCCCAGCCGTTAAAATCTCCTACCACGCTGACCTGACTGCTATGAGGCGCCCAGACTGCAAAATACATCCCATCGTTTCCTTCGTAGTTGATCGGATGGGCGCCCAGTTTTTCGTAGATTTCATAATGCCTTCCATTGTTATAAAGGTATCGGTCCACCTCTGTGATAAAACCCATTCCGATTTCATTTCTGCCACTTTCCATTCGCTCATCCCTCCATGATCTTTAAGATAACACCCCGGTTTGCGGGTATGGTCAATCCGATTCTATGGTCAATCACTGGAAATATTTCTCCGTTCAGAAGATTGACAGCAGTGTTTCCCTCACAAGGACAGGGAATTCCGGCAAATGCGTCAGAATCATCATTGTTTACTGCAGTTATGATGGCCTGACTTTCATGAAACCGTGCAAATGCATACTGACGGTTGGTGAGAAGAAGCTCCTGGTACCGGCCTCCATGAAACTCCGGGTTTTGTTCATGGATATGACCCAGCTTGCTGATAAAATCCTCAAGCGGACAGGTAAACTTCTTTACTTCGGAAATGGAAACCAAGGGACGCAGCATGGAATCATCCGTATTGGTTCGTCTGCCTTCCATCCCAAACTCGCTGCCATAGTAGACGGAGGGGATTCCGGGAAGGGTGAATAACAGGGTGTAAACCGGATAGAGGTGCTGGGTATTGGAAAGCTTGCTTGCGATCCGGTTTTCGTCATGATTGTCCACAAAGGTATAAAGCTGTGACCCGATGGATTCCAGCCTTTTTACATTGTGTGCAATTTCAAAATAATTGTGGTCATTATGGCCTGAATAAATGCTCTTATGTAGTTCGTAGTTCGTGACAGAATGAAGCATACCGGGACTGACCCATCTGCCGTATTCTCCATGGATAACTTCCCCCATGAGCCAGAAATCTTCTTTCATTTCCGCCGTGTGCTGCCGCAGCTCCTTCATAAATCCAAAGTCCAGCACATTGGCACAGTCAAGGCGTATTCCGTCAATGTCAAAGTTATTGATCCAAAACTGTACGGTGTCAAATAAATACTGCCTGACTGCGGGATTAAAAAGATTAAGGCAAGGAAGCTCAAAGTGTCCCTGCCACGCTTCGTAACCAAAGGAATCTCCCAAAGGACTGCTGCCGGCAAAGTTGATTCCCCGGTACCAGTCCCTGTAGGGAGAATTCTCTCTTTGGTTTAAAATATCCTGAAATGCAAAAAACTCCCGTCCCGTATGGTTAAAGACGCCGTCAACAACCACTTTGATACCTGCTTCATGGCAGCGGGACACAAACTCCTGAAAGCCTTCTCTGTCACCAAGACGGCGGTCCACCATCCGGTAATCACGCGTATCGTACCCATGGGTAGAGGATTCAAACAGTGGCCCGATGTAGATCGCATTGCACCCCAGAGACCGGATATGGGAAATCCACTTACAAAGTTCCCCAAATTGGTTCACAACAGAAAATTCCCTGTTCTCTTTCGGAGCGCCCACAAGCCCCAGGGGATATATGTGATAAAAAACTCCCCTATCATACCACTTGCTCATATACTTATCCTCCAGATTATAGTAGTTTATACCTCCCGGCTTTTAAAGCGTCGCAGAAGGAACTGGTAACGCAGCTGTGCCGCATTAAGTTCGTAGATATAACAATCAATAAGCGTTGGGTCAACCACCTGTTCAAAGTGATTTCTTGCGGAATCAATGGCGGTTTTGGAACGTTCAATCTCATGCCTTAAATTCCGCTCTTCCTCTGACAGGACCAGATGTTTTTTTAATAGACCATGTTTCATTTTATCATCTCCAGATTTTATAATTTTTACCGAATGCTATAAATTCAGTATGTCTGGAAAATGGCACTTTATTCATATATTCCCTGTATATCATTTATAATTTATGAAACCTGGTTCATTAGTTCCTGTAAATACAGCCCCAGAGAACAAAGTTTTTTTGTGCTGTCGCCAATGGTCAGATAGTAATAATTAGCTGTCCCTTCCTGGCGGACATTCACAAGACCTGCCTTTTTTAAAATCTTTAAATGATGGGAAATGGCAGGGCGGGACAAACGGGTCATTTCCGTTATTTCCTTTACATTCATTCCCTGCCTGGGTCTTATGCTTAGGTCATCTTTGGTGTTTGAAACGTCGTTTCCCAGGTCATCATAAAGACCTGCATTGGCCAGAACCTTAATTATGGTCAGCCGCACTTCGTCTCCGAGAGCGATAAAAATCGGCATGCAATTCTGGAAAAGTTCATTAAAATCCTCGGCATGCATGGTTGGATTCCTCCTTTGGTTTAAAAAATTAAACTAATATTATTTTATCATCTCAGCAGGATAACGTCAATGTTTTGCTGCCATAATTTTGTGATTTATGCTGCGATAAAGAGAAAATATTGAAAAAAATTGTTGAAATATGACAATAAATTCACAGAGAGGCCTTTGCTCTCAGAAAACCCTATAAAAGAATGTATACAATATTTCTTGTAAAAAACAGTTGACATTTTATTTTCCCTTGTGCATAATAAAGGCACATTCTTATATGCATTCCGCATACAGCATTTCAAAAGTTTTTTATAATCCATAGCTGATTTTCCAGCGTGAATTCCAATGTTGAAATTTTATGTAAAGAGGGGGGATTTTATCGTTCGGTATGTTATTTTGCTGCTTATTTTAGGAGCAGGAGCTTTTTATGATGTCCGGGAACACCGTATCCCTAACTGGTTGGTGCTTTCAGGGATCATCCTTGGCATTCTGCTTGAAATCCCTGGTCCGGAGAATCCTTTTGGAGGCCTTCTGTTCTTGCTGAGGCTGGTAATTGTAACAGGGATATTCTTTTTACTATTCCTGTGCCGGATGATCGGTGCGGGAGATATCAAGCTTACTGCACTCATATGCGGCTTTCTGGGGTTAAGAACAGGCGCTTTGGCCGTTGGACTTGGTTTTCTTATAGGGGCTTTCTGGTCCTTTATCAAAATGGCAGGGAGTGGCAGCCTTTTCACCCGCCTTTCTTGTCTTCTTGCCTTTATCAGGCACGTATTTCAAACTGGAAAACTTACAATTTACTACGATCCTGTCCGGGATGGATATGATATGGTGATACCTTTAGGCCTGTGCCTGTTTTTAGGGACACTGGGTTCTGTGTTTTTTTGATCAACTGGATATGAAAACATATCCGCTTGATTTATTAGTATACAAAATAAGGAGGTTTGGTTTTGGCAAAGAGAGTGATGGCGGTTTATGATACGGACCCTTTGTATACGGAGAGGTTCACGGATTTTGTAAACCAAAAGGAGCAGGTCGGGTTCTCGGTTATGGCATTTACAGCCCTGGAACGGCTGAAGGCATATGGGGAAGACCATAAGATAGAGCTTTTGCTCATTAGTTCCTCCGTTTCCAGGGAGGATATAGAAAAAATAGCCGCTGCCGTTGTGATCATACTGGCTGACGGTGAGTCAGTCCCTCCGGGAGGACAGTATCCAAGCGTTTATAAATATCAGGCGGCTGACAGTCTGATGCGGGAGGTGATGAATTACTACTGTGACGATCCCGGAGATCCGGGTTATTCCATGGTTTCAAAGACGGGGAGGATCATAGGAGTCTATTCTCCCATCAACCGGTGCTTAAAGACCTCTTTTGCCCTTACCATGGGACAGCTTCTGGCCCGGGATTTAAAGGTTCTTTATTTAAACTTTGAGGATTGCTCGGGATTTCGGCGGCTGATCGGAGAAGAGTATAAGGGAGGTTTGTCTGATCTTTTATATTATTACAGCCAGGAAGGTTTTCACTGGGTACGCCTTGGATCCATCGTCTATACCTGGGGGGAGCTGGATTATGTGCCGCCGGTGCAATACCCTGAGGACCTTTGCCAGGTGACCGGGCAGGTGATGGCAGAGCTGGTAACCCGCATTGCCATGGAAAGTGTTTATGAATCCATTATTCTGGATTTAGGCCAATTCGGCAAGAAAGCTTCAGAGGTGCTGGAGATATGCGATGCAGTATATATGCCGGTAAAGGATGACTGCGTATCTGCAGCAAAGATAGAAGAGTTTGAGGAATACCTGGTGTCATCCGGCCATGAGTTTCTTAAAAACCGGATTCAGAAAATAAAGCCTCCCTATCACTGCAGCTTTGGACGGAAAGACAACTATCTGGAACAACTCTTATGGGGAGAATTGGGAGATTATACAAGACAGCTTTTGAGGAAACAGCCATAAGCGGTAAAGAAATTGTACAAGGAGGAACAGCCATGGACGATGAGGAAAGAAGGAAGCTTCGGGAAGAAATCATGAAAGAGCTGGATGAACGGCAGCAGGTAACGGATGAGGAGCTTTATGACATCATAGACCGCAGAATTTTGGAGTATGGGCAGATCAGTTTTCTTCCCCTAAAAGATAAGAAGGAGCTTCGGGGTAGGCTTTTTGATTCTTTCCGGCGGCTTGGGGTCCTTCAGGAGCTGGTAGATGATGAGGATGTGACAGAGATCATGGTAAATGGGGCAGACCATGTCTTTGTGGAGAAAAACGGGCGTATGGAGCAGTGGGTCAGAGCCTTTGACAGTCAGGAGCAGCTAGAGGATACCATTCAGCAGATCGTCAGCAGAGTAAACCGTACGGTAAATGTATCAAGGCCCATCGCGGATGCCAGGTTATCTGATGGTTCCAGGGTCCATGTCGTGCTGCCGCCCATTGCCTTAGACGGCCCCGCTGTGACCATCCGTAAGTTTCCAAAGCCCATTACCATGACCAGGCTGCTAAAGCTGGGCTCGGTTACGGAAGAGGCTGCGGATTTTCTAAAATGCATTGTAGGGGCGGGATACAATATATTTATCAGCGGGGGAACCAATTCGGGAAAAAGTACGTTTCTCAATGCCCTGTCCGCCTACATCCCCGGGGATGAGCGGATTGTGACCATTGAAGATTCCGCGGAACTGAAGATTGCTCATATTCCCAATCTGGTGCGGCTTGAAACAAGAGAGGCCAATGGAGAGGGTGATGGGGAAGTGTCCATTGGTGATCTGATCCGGGCTGCACTCAGAATGAATCCCAGCAGAATAATCGTTGGAGAGGTGAGAGGAAAGGAGGCTTTGGACATGATATCAGCCATGAACACCGGCCATGACGGAAGCCTCAGCACCGGCCATGGAAACAGTCCCAGAGACATGCTTTCCAGGCTGGAGACTATGGTGCTTATGGGAGCAGATATCCCATTGGCAGCAGCCAGAAGCCAGGTTGCGGCAGCAATTGATATCTTAATTCATTTGGGACGGCTCAGAGATAAAAGCAGGAGGGTCCTGTCCATTGTGGAGGTAATTGGCTATGAGAACGGAGAAATCAGGCTTAATCCGCTATACAGGTTTGAGGAAGATTATGGGAATCTGGAAGAAGGACAGGTTGTTCATGGAAGCCTTAAAAAAGTGGGAATTATTCAAAACGCCGAAAAACTTAAAGCAGCAGGCATTGAAATATGAAACCTATGATCTGACACCCGTTCAGTGGTGCCTGTATGGTCTTCAGGGCCTGTCAATTGCAGGGATTTTCGCTTACATCTTTTACCGCAGCATCCTATCATTCCTGTTGTTTGCCCCAATGGTTTTTATATTTCCCATGATTAAAAAAAGAGAACTGAAGGAAGGCCGGCTTCAGCAGTTAAATCTGGAATTTAAGGAGGGCATCCTTCTTTTAGCCTCCTTCCTAAGTGCCGGTTATTCTGTGGAGAACGCGTTTTCTGCTTCCGTAAAGGAATTGGGTCTGCTTTTCGGGGAGGAGGGGATGGTTTCCAGGGAATTTAAGCATATTGAAAGCCAGATCCGGATGAACCGTTCGGTCGAGCTGGCGCTTTCCGATTTTGCAGGCCGAAGCGGCCTTGATGATGTTAAGAACTTTGCGGAGGTATTTGCTGCGGCTAAACGAAGCGGAGGTGAACTGGTTATGATCATAAGCCACACGGCGGATGCAATAAGGGACAAGGTACAGGTAAGACAGGAGATTTTAACGATGACAGCCTCAAAACAGTTTGAACAGAAAATTATGAGCATGATCCCCTTTTTTATTGTCCTTTATATTGATCTGACTTCTCCAGGCTTTTTTAACATCATGTACAGTACGGGAATCGGAAGGATTCTTATGACCCTGTGCATGATCATTTACATCGCTGCCCTGGGGATTTCAAGATGGATTATGAGGATTGAGATATGAAAAGAACATGGAGATTTCCTTTTACAAAGATACAGATGGCCTGCGTTGTTTTCGGGATTGCCTTATATGTTGCTTTTGAGCTGTATTATGCAGTGGGCGGGCAGGCGGTAACGGAAGGGGGAGGGCTTAAACGGGCAGGGCCGGGGCACGGAGAGATTACATATGATATCCAGGTATCCGGGCTTGACCGGGAGAATGGGGACAGGAAGATACCGGTGAGAATCCCTGTCAGGGAGCGGCAGTATGGGGCGGAAGAGGCAAAGGAGCTGTTTCAAAGGATCCGGCCTGAACTGACACGGCAGATGCTGGGGGAAAATGAGTCCCTTGAGGAGGTGAGAGAAAGTTTAAATTTAAAGAACAGTCTTGGAGATTATGGGCTTAGAATCAGCTGGGAGTCTGATAATCCCCAGGTGATCGATTCCTTTGGAATTGTTCACAATGAGGAAATACCAGAAGAAGGAGAGCAGGTCTGGTTAAGGGCCAGAGTGACGGATGGGCGCCATGAGGACCGATATGAGTTTAAAGTGACGGTTTACCCGGCCTCCCTTACCAAGGACGAAAAAGCAGCCGCAGACTTTCTTCAGTGGATAGGCCAGATGGATATGAAACAGCAGACGGAGGATCGCCTGCTACTGCCCTCAGTTTATGAGGGGAACCGGCTGATGTATTTTAAGCCTGAAGAGGCGGATTACCGGATATTGCCGGTGCTGGGGTTTTTACTGGCGGCTCTCCTGCACGTAAAAGAAGAGTTTGACAGGAAAAGTCAGGCGAAGATACGTGAGCAGCAATTGCTGTTTGATTATTCTGAGGTGGTTTCCAAGCTGGTAGTCTATATCGGAGCAGGTCTTACCGTCCGTGGAGCCTGGGAGAGGATTGCGGCTGGC
Source organism: Lacrimispora sphenoides JCM 1415 (assembly GCF_900105615.1). Classification (NCBI taxonomy): domain Bacteria; kingdom Bacillati; phylum Bacillota; class Clostridia; order Lachnospirales; family Lachnospiraceae; genus Lacrimispora; species Lacrimispora sphenoides. Next base: position 4,527,262 of record NZ_LT630003.1, read on the forward strand.
TATAAGGAGGCCGTAAAGCAGGGGAAAAGAAGCGCACGTCCGACGTATGAGGAGATGGTGAAGACAGCAAGTCAGATAAGCAGCGGGCTGTCGGAAGGACGGGCTTACAGTGAATTTGGAAGGCGATGCGGCTTACAGGCCTACATAAAGCTCTCCACTCTCCTGGAACAGAGTCAGAAAAACGGAAGCAGGCAGCTTCGCCCGGCTTTGGAGCTTGAGATGGCTTCAGCCTTTGAGCTAAGGAAGAACCTGGCGAAAAAGCTGGGGGAAGAAGCAGGAACCAAACTTTTGCTGCCCCTGTTTATGATGCTGGGGGTGGTCATGGTCATGATCGTCGTGCCTGCGTTCCTGTCATTTTATTAGAAGGGAGGTGATATGATGCTGACAACGGTAAACAGTCAGATCCTGGATTTCTTTAAGGAAGAAGACGGAGTAGGCGTGATTGAAGTAGTGCTGATTCTGGTGGTGTTAATCGGACTTGTCATTATTTTTAAAAAGCAGATAACGACTCTTCTTGATAACATATTCAAGGAAATCAACAGCCAGTCTAAAGAGGTGTATTGATGCGCAAAAGCGGGCAGGTAACAGTGTTTTTCAGTTTAGCTCTTTTATGCATATTCAGCCTGATGTGCGGACTTTTAGAGTCCGCACGGACTGCAGGAACCAGGTGTTATCTAAAGCTGGCGGCCGATTCTTCCATGGACTCTGTATTCAGCAGGTTTCACAGAGAAGCCTGGGATAAATACCGTCTCTTTCTTCTGGAATGTGAGAATGGCGAGGAACTTGAAAAAGCATGGAAGGGATTTATGGAGCCCTATATGGACAGCTCCGGCTGGTATACCATGGATATGGAAAAGGCGGATACAATGCAGCTTTTCCGTATCACTGATGGGGGAGGGCAGTATTTAAAGAAGGAGATTCTGGACTATATGAAGTATGGAATATTTGAAAATATGACAGATGAAAAGGGTGCAGAAGCCCTGCTTAAGAACTTAAAGGAAGCAAAAGCAGTGAAACGGTTATCCGGATCGTTTCGTGACCATGAAAGGGAAGCGGTCCGGTTGGAAAGGGCTTTGGAAGATATCAATGATTCTTTAAAGCGGCAGAAGGAATACTGGCGGTCTGCTTATGAAAGAATCAGGGATTATGATGGTCCAGGTTTTCGTAGAGAAGCAGATCTTTTGGAGCGGGAAATGAACCGGATTCCTTCCCTTGTAAAAGCCTATGGGAAGAAGGCAGATGATTTAAAAAACAGCTTAAGTGGAACTAACAATGACTTATTTGCGGCTCAGGCTGAATTGAGCCAGGAAGTACGTGAAACTTTTATTGGGGATACCTCTTGCTATGGATCCTATGTAAATCAGGATGGGGAGCGAAGGCGGGAAATTGAGGCTCTGCCAGCTAAGATGGAACAGATAAAACAGGTGAAGGAACAGGCAGGGAAGCGCTCCTCTGAGGTAGAGCAGATCATTGATAACTGGGATAGTGATGATGAAGAGGATGACGGCCCGGATCTGTCTGGACTATGGGGATCTGTAGGGGAACTATGGGCAAAGGCTGACATCCCCTCTCTTTCTTATTCCAATGGGGTGAAGGACCCGGAAAAGCAGAGATTTTTGGAACAGTTAGAAGGTTTTATACAGACAGGGCTCTTATCCCTGGTTCTGCCCGATGGAAAGGAAATATCCAAAGGTATATTGTCTGACGATTCTTTTCCTTCCGTTACCTGCGGAGATGGCCAGGTGCTGGAGACAGGCCTTTTGGACAGGCTTCTGTTTGGGGAGTATTGCGGCCGTTTTCTTACAAATGTTCTTTCAGAGGAGGATAAGGAGGTAATGTACGAATTGGAATATCTGGTTTCAGGAAAGAAAACAGATGAGGAAAACTTAAAGCAGACAGTTTTAGAGGTTCTCATGATCAGGGAAGGCATGAACCTAATCCATATTCTTTCAGACGGCCAGAAACGAGAGGAGGCAATGTCTCTTGCCGGCCTTATTACCGGAGCCGTGGGTCTGGCTCCTCTAACCGGGATCGTTGCATTTTTTGTGATGAGCATCTGGGCGCTTGGGGAGGCGATTGTGGATGTGAGAATGCTTCTAGAAGGGAAAAATGTGGTCTTTCTTAAGTCAAGAAACACATGGAAGCTATCCCTAGATGACCTTTTGGAATTAGGAAGAACGGGAACATGCGAAGGTGGGAAAGAGGATGAAGACGGAATTGATTATACCGGCTATTTGAAGCTTCTTCTTTTCCCGGGAGAATCCGGACAGCAGCATTACCGTCTGATGGATGTGATCCAGATGAATTTATGCAGGAAACAGGAGGATTTTCGCATGGATAACTGCGTTTATCAGGCGGAAGTAAGGGGAACTGTGAGATCAAGGCATATGTTTTTCGGAGGAAATAATCCCTCCTATCCAGTGGAAGTCCGGACAGAAAAAGCATATTAATGGCTGCTTGCAGATATTCCTTTATGCCCGGTGTGGTGAAAAAATGGTAAGGAGGTGGATGATCATGCCCTTTTTCAAGGAGTTCTATAGAAAAAATAATAAAAAAATTGTTACTCTCCAGGTACAAATCCCCTTCATGAAACAAGGATTCCTTGTAAAAAGGGTATTATCATCTGCCTCCTGCCACCGAAAAAAGGGAAGCCTGACCATAGAGGCTGCCCTGGTCCTGCCACTTTTCCTTTTTTTTATGGTGATTCTCATGCTTCCCATGGGGGTTATGAAGGAAGGTAGGCGAATACAAACCGCTCTGGAAGCAGCAGGAGAAGAAGTCAGCCAGTATGCTTATGTTTTGCAACAGCTTAAACTGGGAGAAGAGGTGCATGCCAAAGAAATCGATGGTTTTTCAGACGAGTTTTTAGAAGGACTCACAGAGGAAGGAATCCTTCTCTTTGTCAGAAAGCGGGTGGAAGGACGGGCAGGGTTTAAACGGCTTGAATCAGCGTCCTTTGCACGTTCCACCGTATTAGCGGACGGAGAGACCATTGATCTGATTATGGATTACCGGGTAAGAATTCCATTTTCTGTTTTTGGCTTAAGCAGCATACCCATGACCGCCAGATGCTGCCGGAGGGCCTGGATCGGCCAGGAGGGAGGCCGCAGCGGAAAGAATGGAACGGAGGATGAGCTTGTATACATTGGAAAGGCGAGTACAAGATACCACCGCCAACGGACCTGCCATTACTTATACAATAATATAGTACAGATTTCTTTTAAGGAAATTGAAACTGTTCGTAATTTAACCGGCGGTAAATATAAACCCTGCAGCAGATGCGGCAGATTTGCAGAGGAGAGCGGCAGCGTATATATCATGCCATCAGGAGAGCGGTATCACAGTGACAGGAATTGCTCCTCTATCATGGCATATGTGGAGGCTGTCCCCTTATCCCAGGTACGCCATCTGGGACCGTGCTCCTACTGTTCTCAATAGGGAGGTACCTCTATGGTGGAAAGCGTAAATAAAATTATATTTGGAGTATTTTTATTGGCGGCTGCCTGGGAAGACGGAAGAGAAAAGGCTGTCAGCGTATGGCTTTTTCAGGCAGCAGGCATGGCCGGACTGATTCTGGCTCTTTTACAGGGAGATATTGGCAGAGAACGGCTGTCAAGCTGTATGATAGGAGCTGGACTCCTTCTTTTAAGCCGATTAACAGGTGAGGCAATCGGAATTGGAGATGGTTGGTTTTTTGTAGTCAGCGGCCTGTTTTTAAGAGCATGTTTGAATCTGAAGTTATTGATCTGTGGAATTTTTTTAAATGGCATTGTATGCGGTGGAATTTATGTCTGGGGCTGGCTGCGGGGACGGGATTATAAGAAGAAAACGGTACCGTTTCTGCCATTTCTGGTTCCTGTGTGGATTGGACTGGTGATGCTATGAAGAATAGACTGCAGGGAAGCTATACCGTTGAGGCAGCTTTTATTATGGCAATTGTTTTATGGGCGCTGATTGTTTCTGTACAAGCTGCTTACCGGTTGAGGGATGAAGTTGTAGGATCAATGGCATTGGGAGAGACGGTGCAAAGACTGCGCCATAATGAAACAGAGCCATCTGAAGAAGCTGCCTTGTGGGCAGTCAGAAGGGCCGGTAATCCTTTTTCCTGGAAAAAATATGATTTCCAGATCAAGATGGCAGGAAACCCAGTAACGGGCAGGAGAGTGGAAGCCTATGGAAGTGCGGGGGCCTGGAAGCTGGAAATGGAACAGGGCGTGTTTGATCCGGAGAATTTTTTAAGGATGTTGACGCTCATCAATCAGGAGGAATGAGATGAAGGCTGTATACAGGCGGGAAATGAAGCACAATTATTTGATCATGGAGCCGGAGGAGAATGGATATGACAGTTATGAAATACATATGATGGCGGCAAACAGGATCGGGGGACTGCTGAAGTTCCATGTAAAACAGGTGGATAATCAGAAATTATATTATTATGAGATCACCTCAAAGCAGCCCTTAAACAGGGTACTTGAATATCATAGTCTGGGCAGGGAGGAGCTTAAGAAGTTGATAGAGGATATTGGGCGGACTCTGGACAGGCTGGAGGCTTACCTGCTTAAGGAAAAACAAATCCTACTAGAGCCAGAATATATTTATGTTGAGCCGGAGCAGTTTACGGTTTCCCTTTGCCTTATTCCCGGTAGACAAGTGGGATTTCCTGAAGAGATGACCGGGTTGCTGCGGTATCTTCTGGGTAAGGTCAATCACCAGGATAAGGAATGTGTAGTTATGGCGTATGGCCTGTATCAGGAAAGTCTTAAGGAAAATTACGGGATGAAGGACCTCCTTGAAATTGCCGGAAAGAATTGTTCCAGCGAAAAAGGAAGTGATGAAAGTGTACTTCAGACGGAAAAGGACAACAACACGGAAGAGAATCTTAGCTCTCACATTTTGTATTCAATTAACGAGGACATAGAAGAAAGAAGCCGCTTTTTTGATGGTAAGGTGAATGGGGTTGTTTTCATTGTCCCGATTTTAGCTATGTTTAGTATTGCCACAGCTTTATGGTTGGTTTTTGGTATGGAAGGGATTCGAAAATTCTGGTATGGGGTGCCCATCACCGGGGGGTTCTCAGCATTCGCAGTTTTAGCCATATGGAGAAAAGAGTCCAGGCAGCCAAAGGAGATGATGGTGAAAAAGGAAGAGCGAGACCGTCAACCAGCGGAAGGCTATGACTGGCAGTTGACATTTGAAGAAGAAATAAAGGAAAAGACGCTAAAACCTGATACAGGAGATGAGGAAGTATTTCAAACGGCCCTGTTAAACGATACAACGGCTGATAAAAGTATCCGCTTTTTACGTGCAGTTGGTTCTGAATTGGAAGATATCCCAATTACTTATGTTCCTTATTTAATTGGAAAGCAGGAAGGCATGGTCGATTGTGTCCTTACTGGAGAAGCCATCAGCAGGATTCACGCCAGGATAGACAGAGAAGGAGAAGAATACCGGATCAGTGACTTAAATTCTACCAATGGAACCGCTGTGAACGGGCGGGTATTAGAAACAAATGAGACGGTATCGCTGAAAATAGGAGATGAAGTTTTTATTGCAAATTACCCATTTATATTTACATGAAGTTATGTTTACATAAAGTTGTATTTACATAAATTTATATTTACGTAAATTTATAATTACAAAATAAAAACACCGGCCTTTTTCGGGCCGGTGTACTGGCGGTATGGGAATGAAATTCTATACCGCCTTAACATCGTTTACCTGCACATAATAATATGTGTTGCCTTCTTCTATATAACTTTGATACACACCTGTTATTTCTATTTCGCTATTTTCATCCGGATAGTCATCAGGATAGGTAAGATCTCCGTCCCAGATTAATTCCAGCCCTTGCTGGCAGCAGGCAGTGGCATCCGCAATGACCAAAGCGTAAAAATTGTTATTATTCGAATCCTGGTAAACCTGGAATATCCCTTCGGCTTTAATTGTTTTTCCCATATATTCTTCCGGTGATATCATCATATTGTATACCTCGGAAAAAACCATGGTGCTGCTTAATTTCGTCAGGTCAATATCAAACCCGGTGCTATTCGTGGAGCCAGCCCGATCATCCTGAAATTGCTCCGTGGTTGGTTCAAAAGAATCGGAAGGATAGGTATTAATATCAAAGTCTTCCGTACTCTCCGGATCGTATTGTTCAGAGCCTGCGGTCCCATATTGTACGGAGTCTGCCCGGTCCCCTTGCGGCAGCGACGGACCGGGGGCAGTCACGGCGTCTTTTCCGCAGCCTGTCAATGTAAGGTTTACCATGAAAAGCATCAGAACCATTCCAAAGATACGTTTCATCTACTGACACCTCCCCGGATCCACCCAATGAGTGAGCATATGGCAAACGCAGCGATATCAACGGCTACAATGGTTGAGCCGACCGGTGTTCCTGCCAGAATGGATGTTAGAATTCCCAGTACGGCGCAGAAGACGGAAAGGATTGCCGAACAAAGGATCACGGACTTAAAGTTTTTAAATATGCGCATTGCCGAGAGCGACGGAAAAATGACCAATGCAGAGATCAGCAGTGATCCAACCAGATTCATGGCAAGTACGATGATAATGGCTATGATGACCGCAATCAGCAGGTTGTATTGTTCCGCTTTTGTGCCGGTTGCTCTTGCAAAGTCTTCATCAAAGGTAACTGCAAATATCTTATGGTAAAAGAGTAAAAATACGGCGATAACGACCACCGAAAGGGCAACACAAAGCCATACTTCCGACTTTGTCAGTGTCAGAATGGAGGTTGAACCAAACAGCGTACTGCATACGTCTCCTGCCAGATTGGCTGAGGCAGAAAATATATTCATAAGCAGGTAGCCCAGGGCCAGCGCGCCCACGGAAATCATAGCGATAGCTGCATCGCCCTTGATTTTGGCATTCTGACCGGTTCGCAGCAGAAGAATTGCGCAGATGACGGTAACCGGCAGAATGAGCAGCATTTGATTGGACAGCTTCATTACCGTAGCGATTGCCATACCGCCAAAGGCAACATGGGACAATCCGTCGCCAATAAAGGAAAAACGCTTTAACACTAGTGTAACACCCAACAGGGAGGAGCAGAGAGCAATTAATATCCCGACAATCAGAGCATAGCGTACAAAGGGATATTCAAAATATAAGGCTAATTTTTCAATCAAGATACTCATGCTTCTTTGCCTCCATTCTGAGATGAATATGCTTTGCCGATGCTGCTGTCTAGATACTCATCTTTTTTTCCGAAAAAGAGAGGATCTCCCATATGCAGGATATGGCTTGCATAGTTAACTGCAGCGCCTATATCATGAGATATCATAATAATGGTGATGCCTTCCTCATTCAGCTTTTGGATCAACTCATACATCTCGGCAGTGGCCTTTGGATCAAGCCCTGAAACAGGCTCGTCAAGCAGAAGCATTTTTCCTGCAGCGCACAGCGCCCGTGCCAGCAGAACTCGCTGCTGCTGGCCTCCGGACAATTCTCTGTAACACCGTTTGGACAAATGGGAGATCCCCATTTTCTCCATATTTTCACGGGAAAGCTGTTTTTCTTCACGGCTGTAATAGGGACGCAGCCCACAGCGGTTCAGACAGCCCGATAAAACAATTTCCCGAACAGATGCCGGAAAATCCTTTTGTACCACTGTCTGCTGAGGCAGATATCCGATTCCTCCTGGATGCTGCTTGTTTTCTATAACAATGCTTCCTTCAAGCGGCGCCAGAAGGTGCAGAATAGTTTTCATGAGAGTACTTTTCCCGGAACCGTTTTCTCCTACGATACAGAGATAATCACCGCTGTTTACGGAAAAGTTAAGTCCCTTAAGGACCGTTTTGCCGTCATACCCGATGGTAAGGTTGTTACATGTTAGCTGTGCCACTATGATTCCTCCTCTTAATTTAATGCATCTTTCAGTACTTCCAGATTCGTCTGCATAATGGAAAGATAGGTGGTACCACTTTGTGCATCCTTGGAAGTGGTAGACTGCATGGAATCCATGGTACGGACTGCCTGATTTTTATCCTTCGTGTTTTGAACGATGGTTTCAGCGATTTTATGCTTGGTGCCTTCTATAGTCAGCACAGTGCCAAGCCCCAATTCATCAACTTTTTTTGAAAGAAATGCGATGGTTTCAAAGCTGGCCTCCGTTTCTGCAGAGCAGCCCACAAATGCGGCATAATAGGTAAGGCCGTAATCATCTGCTAAGTAGCGGAAGGGAAAGCGGTCCCCAAACAGCACGGTATTCTGTTTTGCAGAGTCAACTGCCTGCTGGTAGCTTTCATCCAATTGATCCAGCTTTTTTCCATAGGAATCTGCGTTTGCAGAATAGTCCGCGGCATTTGCACTGTCGATTTCGCCAAGCTTTGAAGCAATGTAATTGCAATAGGTTTTGGCATTTTTCAGTGACAGCCAAACATGCTCGTCATATTCCGGGCCATCCTCACTGCTATTCTCGGCTTCTTCTTCCTCTGACTCCATTCCTTCAACAACCTCTTCCTCTTTGACGGTGTCGCCCAGAACTTCAAGGAGATTGATCACGACCATATCTTTGTTTTTAGCTTCCTTTAAAGCATCCTCTACCCATAGGTCGGATTCACCGCCTACATAGATGAACATATCGCTGTTTGAGATTTTGATGATATCATCCGCTGTCGGCTGATAGCTGTGCAGATCCACACCGTTATCCAGAAGCATGGTGACCTCTCCATTGTCCCCATGGCTGCCAAGGATTTCTCTGACCCAATCGTACTCCGGGAAAATCGTGCATACCACGCTTAGTTTATTGTTATTGCTGGCTGTTGTCGTTGCCGTTGTCGTTGCATTTGTATTAGAGCAAGCAGTAAGTGCTCCTATCATCATAAGACCTGCTAACAGGCAGGAAATTAATTTTTTCATTATTAGAACCTCCGAATAAATATAGATCATTAAAAATGGGCATAAGAATATAAGGGAGCATCGACAGATTTTGGTTTCTGCCTAAAATGGGCAGAATTCTCCCTTGTTAAATCAATATTCAATTCGTAAGCTTTACCTTAAGAGAAACCAAAGTGTGTGAAGGGTTGCGGTGAAAGACCGGAATCACGCAGATTACAAAAAAGTATGCGGCCGCGAATACGGCAACGGCAGGCGCAAGGCCTGTTCCAAGAGTATTCAGTGCCTGGACACAGGCCTGAACTTCAAGACAGATGGGGCAGTTTTCGCCTATGCATTGATGGCGGGCCTCAGCAGTGATATAAAATGTGGAAAAGAGCAGCATAAAAAGAATCGCCAGGGTGATAAACCCAGCAAGCAGTTTTTTGTTTTTTGCCATATCTCTTCCTCCTTTTTAAAAGCAATGGACACATCAGATACAGTTTTTGCAGATCCCGTAAAGTACGGATTTCTCTTTTTTGATCTGAAAACCGTCCACTTTTAAAATGTCCTCCAGCATCCTGTCGGCAATGTGGGCATCCATATGAAAAGTCCTTCCGCATTTTATGCAGTTCAGATGAATACAATTACGGCAATCCTCTGAATGAATATACTGATAAAAAAGCTCCCGGCTTCCTTCTTTCGTGAAGCGGTTAATCAGCCCTTTTTCCTCCAGATAAGTGAGATTACGGTACACTGCACTTAAACTGACGGAAGAATCGGAAAGGCTGTCTGCAATTTGTTTTGCGGAAAATTGTCTGTCAGGGTTTTCCTGCAAAAAGGCAAAAAGCTGTTTTCTTTGTGCTGTCATATAATTGGCCAAAAGGGTTCACTTCCTAATTTGCGATTTGTTCGCAAATAAGTGTACTGCGGAATTGAGATGTTGTCAAGGTAATTTGCGAATGTTTCGCAAATTATATCCTTCAGGCCCCTTGCCGGGCAGGAAGAGTTCCCCGGATGCCTTTTAAAACAGCCGGCCGGATTTAGATAGGCTAATGTTGCAGTTTTGGCTAAAATGGTTAAGTTTTTACCGCAAATTTCGCGTTCATATTTACATAATATGTCAACTTGTGTTAAAATAGGCATAATATTTAGCAAGGAGAGCTGTAATGAAGGACTTATACAGGCGTAAGAAGGCATTTGTAAACGTTGGTTTGATCGCAATAAATGTCATCTATTTCCTATATCTGGAGGTGACAGGCTCCACGGAAAATACGCAGTTTATGGTGGCACATGGAGCAATGTATGCTCCGCTTGTATTGGAGGGAGGAGAGTATTACCGGCTGCTCACTTCTGTTTTTATGCATTTTGGCATTAACCATATTATGAATAACATGCTCATTTTATTTATATTGGGAGATAATCTGGAGAGGGCTCTGGGCCATATAAAATACCTGCTCTTCTATTTGCTTTGCGGAGTAGGTGCCAATGTGGTGTCTATGGTAGTGAATCTTGGAGAATACAGAACTGTAGTCTCGGCAGGGGCGTCAGGCGCAATTTTTGGCGTAATCGGAGGCCTTTTATATGCGGTATTAGTCAACCGCGGCCGGCTGGAGGACTTAAGTGTCAGACAGCTGGCAGTTGTGATTGCGTGTTCCCTGTATTTTGGCTTTACCAGCACAGGCGTAGATAATGCTGCCCATATTGGTGGGCTCATTGTTGGCGTAGTTATGGGGATTCTCATGTACCGCAAGCCAAGAAGGCGCCAGGATATGGAGATATGGGGATAATCTATTTGGAAGGAGGTGAGTAAGTGAGGGACGATAATTGCATTTTCTGCAAAATTGCAAATGGCGTGATACCTTCTGAAACGATCTACGAGGATGAGATGTTTCGTGTGATCCTGGATTTAGGACCAGCTTCCAGGGGGCATGCCCTGATACTTCCTAAACAGCATTACAAAGATATCTGTGAGCTGGAAGAGGAAACAGCAAAAAAGGTTCTCCCGTTAGCGGCTAAAATAGGAAACGCCATGAAAAACTCATTAAGCTGTGCCGGATTTAATGTTGTGCAGAATAATGGGAAAGAAGCAGGCCAGACGGTTTTTCATTTTCATGTGCATTTGATTCCTCGTTATGAGGAAGGCCCTGTAATGGTTTCATGGGTGCCGGGCGAGGCAGATCCAGGAGAATTAACACAGACAGGAGACGCTATAAGGAGCGCCCTACAATCAGAGGGACACAATCAATGAGCATACATGAAGATGAAAATCTGTTACTGCAGTCTATATATGGGGAATATCAGGGATTGCTCCGCAGGATAGCGAAAACACTCAATGTGCCTGACATGGAACTGGATGATGTGGTGCAGGAAACTTTTATTGCATATTTTGAGAATTATTCATTATCATGGTCAGATACGCGAAAGAAAGGCATGTTGATTAAGATCCTGAAACGTAAATCCATTGACTGCCTCCGTAAGAACGGCCATTATGAGAAGGTGAGCCTGGATGAGGGAGACGCAGTTAATGAGGTGGCGATGCTTACGAGATATGTAGTCACTGATCCCCTGGATGTGATCCTTGGAGAGGAAGCTCTTTTAAAGATAACCTGGGAGATTTCCAATATGAGAGAGGAATGGAAGGAAATGGCCATTCTTTATTTTCTGGAACAGCTTACTATTCCTGAAATTTGCGAAATCCTAAAAATTCCGGGAACGGTTTGCCGTTCCCGGATATATCGTACTAGAGTTTGCTTAAAAAAGATCCTCGGTCCTAATTTTCATATATGAAGATTAATTTTGAACCAGAGATTCAATCATATCAATAATGGTATCAACCGCATTGTGTAATTCACTTTTCTCCATTTTAGAGATAAAAGTCTGCCGGTTGGCAAATGTTTCGCTGATTGCCTGTAAAAGGGAATCTCCGGTTAGGTTTTCTTCTTCAAGAAGAGAACTGAAGCCTTGCTTTGCAAAGGATCTTGCATTTAAAATCTGATCCCCCCTGCTGGCGGCAGCGGAAAGAGGAATCAGGATATTCGGCTTTCTAAGTGCGAGAATTTCACAGATGGAATTTGCCCCGGCTCTTGAGATCATTAGGTCTGCAGCAGCAAATAGATGTTTTAAAGGGGCGTCAACATATTCGTATTGTACATATCCTTCCATTCCGATCAGGCTTTCGTCCAGATTGCCTTTTCCACAGATATGTATCACCTGGTAATTTTTAAGCAGTTTTGGGAGAATGCCCCTTAAGGCGGTATTGACTGTTACGGAACCAAGACTTCCGCCGATGATCAGGATAACAGGCCGGTTTGCAGACAAACGTGCATATTTTAAACCTGTCTGCCGATCTCCCATTAAAAGCTCTTTCCTTATAGGAGAGCCAGTGAGTACGGCTTTTTCCTTTGGAAGATAAGGAAGGGTTTCCGGAAAATTGCAGCAGATTTTTGTTGCAGATGTAATACTAAGCCTGTTGGCAAGCCCTGGAGTCATGTCTGATTCGTGAATGATAACAGGCACCTTGCAGTGTTTTGCAGCTAATACTACGGGAACGGCTACAAAGCCTCCTTTTGAGAAAACCACATCCGGCTTATAATTTTTTATCAATCTCAATGCTTCCCAATATCCTTTTAATACCCGGAAGGGATCAGAGAAGTTTTTAAAGTCAAAATACCGACGGAACTTACCGGAAGAAATGCCGTCATAAGGGATGCCGGCTCCCTCGATGAGCTTGCGTTCGATTCCCTGGTATGATCCTATATAGTGAATATCGTAATTCCTCTCTTTTAACGAGGGAACTAAAGCCAGGTTCGGGGTAACATGACCGGCAGTACCACCGCCGGTTAAGATGATTTTTTTCATAAAGCGTTGCCTCCCAAATTCGATATACTATTATAGTAAACGTTAGCGATAAAAAGTCAACCCCAAAGCTTGTGGGAACTTAAGGATAACTTGTATTTAAGAGGTGTGTACGTGGAGAAGGAGAGAAACCATGGAAAAAAATATTCAATTTTAAAACGGATAAAATATCATTTGTCATCTCAGGAAAAATTAGAAGCCCATCTGCTTGATTATATGCAGGAGCATCCGGAATTAACACCTGAACCCCCCTCCCCTCCTCCCGGCGAATTTCAAGCGATTATGGCGGAGCTTAACCGGAGAGGGACAGAAACCGTAATAGGAAAGCAACTGAGGGTATTGTATTACGGCCATAGATTAGTCAATTCCATACAAAAGCCGTTCCTCATCGTAATGGTGGTCCTGATTATACTGGCTGCTTCAGCAATCGGGGCATCGGCAAAGAAGGCTCATGCTTATCGTTTGAAAGAGCAGGGGGCCGGTAAGAGCAGAAATGAAGTACTTAAAGCGGACAAGGTGTCCAATGCGTATGAAGAAATAAAAGAGCATCTGGGGATCGAACTGTTAATGATTAACAGCATGCCCCATAAAATAGAGCAGTAAAGTTTATGGCAGAATACCCGGCGGAAGGGAGAAGATACAAGTCTTAAGTCCGCCGGGTATTTCTATGGGAAAGCATTTTTTAAAATAAGGATTTAACGGAGTAGGGACGACTCCCATTCTTTTTCCTTAAAGCCAACCAGGACGAAATCATCGCCAATGATTAAGGGGCGCTTAACTAACATTCCATCGGTCGCCAGGAGATCGATCTGTTCTTTTTCGCTCATGCCGGGCAAAAGCTCTTTTAAATTTTTTTCCTTGTAGATAATTCCGCTGGTGTTAAAAAAACGTTTTATGGGAAGCCCGCTTTTTTGGATCCAGTCTGCAAGCTCTACGGAGTTTGGGTTTTCTTCTTTGATATTTCTGGCGTCATATGTTACATCATGGGCATCTAGCCACTTTTTTGCATTTTTGCAGGTACTGCAGGGGGGATACTGTAAAAATAAAATACTCATATCGGTACATCTCCTTTCGGTTAATAGCGTAAGTCCTTCAGTGCAGCGGGTGACCCGCAGTGCTCATTGCTTTCGTGGATAGTTTACCTCAAAACGCCTTGAATGAAAAGGGAAGAATTGGAATAAACTATAACAATTAAGGTTTTTTAGGTGAAGGTATGAAATTTCTATTATTTCTGTCTGAGGCGGCAGTTCCGCTTATCATTTTTTACATGGTAGGCTTTGGCATATTGTCCAAACGTCCGGTTTTTGATGATTTTATAGACGGGGCCAAGGAAGGGATGAAAACAGTGGCAGGGATCATGCCTACGCTCATCGGACTTATGACTGCAGTGGGGGTGCTCCGTGCTTCCGGTTTTTTAGACTTTCTGGCAAAATGCCTGACAAAGCCGGCTGCCCTCCTATTTCTTCCCGCACCGGTCGTGCCGGTGATTTTAGTGCGTCTGATTTCAAACTCAGCTGCCACAGGACTTGTGCTCGATATTTTTAAGAAATATGGAACAGATTCCTATATCGGTATGCTGACGTCAGTGATCATGAGCTGTACGGAAACCGTTTTCTATTGTCTGAGCATTTATTTTGGAACCGTAAAAATTAAAAAGACCCGGTATACTCTTGGCGGTGCATTGGCTGCCACGGCGGCGGGCATAGCCGCAAGTGTCGTCATATCCCGTTTTCTGGTATAAAAGGTATTTATTTGATCTGATTTTAAGAATTTCATAAGAATTCAGGTGGTTGTCTTGGGATACATAATCATGTATAATTACGAAGAAGCTTTTATTGTCATAAGTGAAGGGGATAAACGTGGATACTTACGGGACTCTTAACGAAGTTTTGGTAAGACTGTTTCGAGATATTATGGATATAGAGCAACAGGCTATCATTACACAGGAATTTACCAATATTACAAATAATGATATGCATGTGATCGAGGCCATTGGCATTGGAGAACCCAAAAACATGTCGGCCATAGCCAGGGAATTGTCTGTTACGGTCGGTACGTTGACCATAGCCATGAACAGTCTTGTAAAGAAGGGGTATGTGACCCGTCAGAGAGGAAAAGAGGACCGGCGTGTTGTATACATCTCTCTTTCAGAAAAAGGGAAAGAAGCCTATGAACACCATGCCAGATTTCATCAGGAGATGATCGCCGGCATAGTTGCAGGTTTAAGTGAGAATGAAATAGAAGTTTTGATCAAAGCTCTGACCAAGTTAAATCAATGGTTTCGGAGCCTTTAAGAGAATTTAAGGAGGCAATACTCAATTATGAAAAAATTCATCGTATTTTTAATGAGCGCTATGATGATGATGTCCCTGGTAGCATGTGCACCAACACAGCCTAAGGTGGAGACCACAGCGCCTGACCCTCAGGTAATGGCTTCAACGGGAGGCGCCAGTGATAAAGTTCCTGATCCTAACGCAGAACCAATGGAGATCATCTCCGTATACAGTAAGAATGATGACTCCACCGGTTTAAATCAGGCGATGGATGCGGTATCTGAGCTGACAGCAGACGCTATGGTGGACAAGCTGATAGAATACAGCGTATTAGAGGATGGTACAAAGGTTCTGCAGTTTGATAAGAAAGATGATGGAACGGCCACTCTTGATTTATCCCAGATGCCGGAAAAAGGTACAACAGAAGATTTACTTACCCTGACAGCGGTTGGCAATACCTTTATTGAAAATTTTGAATTGGACAAATTAAAAATTCTTGTTAATGGTAAGAATTATTCCAATGATCAGATCAAGCAGGGAGATAGTGATTACCTGGAATACGTTAAGAATTATAAGAAAATAAAATAAGATAAAATAGTAGGGCAGAAGCGGCATATTACAAGCTTCTGCCCTTTTTGATTTATTGGCTTCTTAACTGTTTGGACAGCCAGGTGCGGAACGCAGGCTGTATAACTGAAAACGGAGCAGGACCTACATCAAGCATAAAAGCGTGGAAATCCTTTAAATTAAAATCATCCTTTAAGATCCTTTTGGCTGTGCCCAGCATTTCCATAATCTCCATATACCCCACGTAGTATTCCATGTAATTGGTGGGATTTTCGATCAGGCTGGTGTAAATGGAATCTACAATATCTGTTTTCTCAATATTATAAAACGTACCAAGATATTTGGCTGTCTGTTCTTTATCCCAGCCCTCATAATTGATGCAGATATCCAGATAGGCATAGATGCCCAAGGTAACAGCAGTGTTATGTGCCAGAAGCTCTCCAAGCCCGGGAGGCAGCCCGTTATCCATGGTGTAGGAGTAAAACTCCACATAGGTGGCCCAGCCTTCCGAATAGCTGGGGAAGGAGAGGATGCTTCTTAAGTCGTTTGGTTTCCTACTTAAAAAATATACGTTCTGATATAAATGCCCGGGATAACCTTCATGAGCCAGGGTGGTGTAAAGATCATCATTTTGAAACCGCGGGTTGCCGTTGATGTAAATGACATTATCCTCATAACGGTCCAGAGGAGGAACTAAGTAGAAGGCAGGGCTTAAAGATGCCTCCAGAGAACTTGGAACGTATTTTACGGTATAGCTGCAGGGCGGAAGCTCAGGAAAATCTGTTAATATCTGGGATTTTAGAGAATCCAGGATATCTTCCGGCTTGGTATAATGGAAGGAATAGTTGTCAAGGTGGTCCAGCACTTCGGGATGTTCCTTTGTGATCGCTCCTATGGCCTGGATATCGGTGTTTAACTGTTTTTCGATTGCCTTTGTCAGGCTTCGAATGGAATCATAAGAGGTTCCGGTGTTGGATTTGACCAGGTATTCAAAATATTCTTTACCCTTTGGATAGTAGGATAAGCCTTTATCATTGGTCCCGGTCCCCATAAGTGCGGTGATACCATTTATTAGATTTTTATAAGCAGGTATGAAATGTTCTTCCAGGACTTTTAAATTCTTCTCTTTATAAGAAGCTTTCTCTTCATCGGTTAGGTCCGTAAGGGCATCCACCCGGGTGTTGAATGTGTCGGCAAGGAAGCTGTGGTCAGGCTGGATTAGATATGCCTCACAGGATTTTAATACATGATCTGCGGCAGCGTCAGACATAAACAGGCCGGCTTCTGATTTTTTCTTTTCAAACTCCATAATCTGTCCATAATAATCATCAATGGTAGAAAGCAACGCAAGATAATGGTCCACATCATCCCGGGTATAAAAGGCGTATTCTGAAAACAAGATGGGAAGCTGTGCCTGGATTCCTATGGTGGTTGTTAAAGGCTGGGCGTAAAGCTCCAGACCGTCAGATTCTAATTCTGTATTTATGTAAGAACGGAGAATCTGCCAGGTAAGCCGCTGCTCGTCGGATAGCTGGCGGGGGTTAAAGCCTTCAAGCTTTCTTTTTAACTCCCTAAGATCATTCGATCCCTGTTTCATTTTATCCAGAGAAAATTCCCCCAAGGTCAAAGGAACTGTATCAAACCCCCGGGAAGCAGGATCTGCGATACTAAAGTGAAAACTGATTCCGGAATCGCTGATTTCCTCACGAAACAAGTCATTTGTAAATTGATCAAACTTGTTTTGTGCGGACAAATCTTTAGCATGGAATTGTTCATACCCGGCCCCTGAAGGTGTGGCAGGAGTTTTATCGGGGGGTGCACAAGCACAAAGCAGGGAAACAGCCAGGATGAAAGATAAAAAACGGCGGCCCTGTTTCAAAATGATGTTTTTCATATTTGCTTCCTCCGTGATTCACTATTATTATTTATATGATGATATTAAAAAAGTCATGACAAAAGCGATGATGTACCTACATACCCGCTTGACAAACCTTACTGAAACTATTAAACTAGGGTTACTAACAATCTATTTATATAAGAATGCTGAGAAAAGAAGAGTAAGAAATCAACCTCATGTGCAGAGACTTCCGGAAGCTGAAAAGGAAGCTTGAGCGTATTTCCCAACATGGCCTTGGAGCAGCGGAATTGAATTGGCGAAACCGCGCCTTTAAATTTCGACGGTTACACCCGTTATCGTGTCAGACTGTTATTAAGTAACCATAAGATCTTATGGAGATTTTATGGAGCAAACGCAGCCGGTAAGGTCTGTACTGCAAGGTACGGATAAATTAAAGTGGTAACACGGGACAGTTCCCCGTCTTTAAATTTCCGAAAGGATTTTTTTAGGCGGGTTTTTCTTTGGGGGAAGGGAAAAAAGTCCCTTTGCCGTATCCCATTTCATAAACAGGAGGAAAACAGAATGTGTAAAGATTCTAACAAAAAACCATACTATATCACCACAGCCATTGCCTATGCATCAGGAAAGCCTCATATCGGCAATACCTATGAGGCAGTACTAGCGGATGCCATTGCCCGCTATAAAAGAGCGGAAGGCTTTGACGTATTTTTCCAGACAGGAACCGATGAGCACGGCCAGAAGATTGAGGAAAAGGCAGAGGCTGCAGGAATCACACCGAAGGAATTCGTAGACAGGGCAGCCGGTGAAATTAAAACGATCTGGGATTTAATGAACACCTCTTATGATAAATTCATCCGCACCACGGATAAAGACCACGAAGAACAGGTTCAGAAGATCTTTAAGAAGCTCTATGATCAGGGTGATATCTATAAGGGACATTACGAAGGCTTATACTGTACCCCATGTGAATCATTTTTCACAGAATCCCAGCTTGTAGACGGCAAATGTCCGGACTGCGGACGTGAGGTAAAGCCGGCGAAAGAAGAGGCATATTTCTTCCGTATGAGCAAATATGCGGACCGTTTGATAAACCACATCAATGAGAACCCGGACTTTATCCAGCCTGTGTCCAGAAAAAATGAGATGATGAACAATTTCCTCCTTCCGGGGCTTCAGGATCTATGTGTATCCAGGACTACTTTTAAATGGGGAATTCCGGTGTCCTTTGACCCGAAGCATGTCACCTATGTCTGGCTTGATGCGCTGACCAATTATATTACCGGCATCGGCTACGATTGTGACGGCAATAGCAGTGAGCAGTTTGCCAGATTATGGCCGGCAGACCTTCACCTCATCGGAAAGGATATTATCCGCTTCCATACAATCTACTGGCCTATTTTCCTGATGGCCCTTGATATTCCCCTGCCAAAGCAGGTATTTGGTCATCCCTGGCTGCTTCAGGGGGACGGCAAGATGAGTAAATCCAAGGGAAATGTCCTCTATGCGGATACTCTGGTGGATTTCTTTGGCGTGGATGCAGTCCGCTATTTCGTCCTTCATGAAATGCCCTTTGACAATGACGGAGTTATCTCCTGGGAGCTTATGGTGGAGCGCATGAACTCAGATCTTGCCAACATCCTGGGCAATCTGGTAAACCGTACCATTTCCATGTCCAATAAATACTTTGGCGGAATCGTATCAGACGGGAAGTCAGCAGAGGCTGTTGATGAGGATTTAAAGGCAGTGGTGCTGGAAGAAGTGAAAAAGGTCCAGGAGAAGATGGAGAAGCATCGTGTTGCTGATGCCATGACAGCAATCTTTAATATTTTCAGAAGGAGCAACAAATACATTGATGAAACTGCTCCATGGACCCTTGCTAAGGATGAGGCATCAAAGAGCCGGCTGGAAACCGTGCTTTATAATCTGACGGAAGCCATTACCATCGGAGCCTCCCTCCTTGATTCCTTTATGCCAGATACCTCCAAAAAGATTCTTAACCAGCTTAATACAGAAAAAAGAGACTTGTCCCAGATGAATGAATTCGGTTTATATCCCTCTGGAAACAAGGTGACGGATAAGCCGGAGATCCTGTTTGCCCGTATGGATATCAAGGAAGTCCTGGAGAAAGTGGAAGCCATGTTTGGTTCGAACGAGGAAGAATTGAAAGAGAATGCCAAAGAAGATTCTTCTGCAGTGATTGATATAGAAGCCAAGGCAGAGATCGAATACGACGATTTTGCCAAGCTGCAGTTCCAGGTAGGCGAGATCATTGCCTGCGAAGCGGTTCCAAAGTCAAAGAAGCTTCTGTGTTCCAAGGTAAGGATCGGAAGCCAGGTAAAACAGATCGTCAGCGGAATCAAAGCCCACTATTCACCAGAAGAAATGGTTGGCAAAAAGGTGATGGTTGTGGTAAACTTAAAACCAGCAAAACTGGCTGGAGTCATGTCTGAAGGCATGCTTCTCTGCGCGGAGGATGCAGAAGGCAATCTATCCCTTATGATACCGGAGAAAACAATGCCGGCAGGAGCAGAAATCTGCTAATACAGGGGAATGTCTGACGACACTTAAAAGAAACAACGAAAGGCCGGGTAATTAGATCCGGCCTTATTGTTTTAAGAAGGAGGATTCCATGAAGGAATCAATGGGCGCCCGAACGAGAGGAATAACAGGAAACACCTTAAAGATGATCGCCATTGTCACCATGCTCATAGATCATATTGGAGTTGCAATCATTGAAAACGGTATATTAAAATATCAGGACAACCTTCCGGCCTGGGAGATGTTTGGCCTTTCGGGCGGAAGCATGTGGAATACCGCTGACCTGGTGCTCCGCACCATTGGAAGAATTGCATTCCCTATCTTTTGTTTTCTGTTGGTAGAAGGATTTTTCCATACCAGGGATATTAAGAAATATGGCGCCAGGCTTTTTTTATTCGCCCTAATTTCCGAAATTCCGTTTGATCTGGCTCTCTTTGGCAAATGGTTTTACCCAGGCTATCAGAATGTATATGTTACCCTGTTCATTGGCCTATGTGTCCTTTACTGGTATGACAAGGCGTTGGGTAACCCAATCAGGCAGATCCTGGTATTTTTGGCTGGATGCGGTGCTGCAGTTATTTTGAAATGTGATTATGACATCATTGGAATTACCATGATCCTGCTATTTTATGTCTTTTATAAAGATAAGAAAAGACAGAACATATTTGCAGGAATTCTGGCCGCCTTTGAAAGTCTTAGCTGTTTTGGGGCCGCCATCCTGGCCTTCATCCCCATCCGAATGTACAGCGGGGCAAGAGGGAAAAGGAATTTAAAATACTTTTTTTATTGGTTTTATCCCGCTCACTTAGTTTTACTATATATCCTGCGTTTAATTATTATAAAGTAAGAAACTGTTTTAAAAGGAGATTCCTATGATTTTTGATACACACGCCCATTATGATGATGAGGCATTTGATGAAGACAGGGAGGAACTGCTGGCAAGCCTTTTAAACCATGGAATTGAGGCTGTTACCAATGTGGGGGCTAGTATGGAAACTTCCAGACATACCCTTGAACTGGCAGAGAAATATCCATATATATATGGCGCCATCGGTGTTCACCCCAATGAAACCGGAGAACTGAAAGAGGAAGACTTAGCCTGGCTGAAGGAGCATTCTGCCCATAAAAAGATCGTGGCAATCGGCGAGATCGGTCTTGATTATTACTGGGATGAGCCGGACCATGAAACCCAGAAGAAGTGGTTTATCCGCCAGCTTAGCCTGGCAAGGGAAGTGAAGCTTCCTGTGGTCATCCACAGCCGGGATGCGGCAAAGGATACTCTGGATATCATGAAGGCAGAGGGGGCAAAGGACATTGGAGGAGTGATTCACTGCTTTTCTTATGGAAAGGAAATTGCCAGGGAATACTTAAATATGGGGTATTTTCTTGGGATCGGAGGCGTCCTCACCTTTAAGAATGCCAAAAAACTGAAAGAAGTAGTGGAGTATATGCCGATGGAACAGCTGGTCCTTGAGACAGACTGCCCTTATCTGGCTCCCGCTCCCAACAGGGGAAAGCGTAATTCCTCCTTAAACCTTCCTTATGTGGTGCAGGAGATCAGCGCCATTAAGGGAATCCCGGAAGAAACAGTTATAGATATCACCAATCAGAATGCCAAAAGGCTATACAGGCTTAAGGAACAGCTATAAAAGAAAACGGAGGACAGGCATGGCAACACTGGGAAATCCCCAAAAAACAATTGAGATCATAAAGAAATACGAATTCGCATTTCAAAAGAAATTCGGACAGAATTTTTTAATAGATACCCACGTTTTAGATAAGATCATAGCCGCGGCAGGCGTAACAAAGGATGATTGCGTTCTGGAAATCGGGCCTGGGATCGGTACGATGACACAGTACCTGGCTGAAAATGCCAGACATGTCGTGGCAGTGGAGATCGATTCTAACCTGATCCCCATTCTCAACGAGACTTTGGCGGACTATGAGAATGTGACCGTTATCCATGCGGATATTCTTAAAGTTGACATCAATCAGATAACGGAACAATATAACGGCGGACGTCCCATCAAGGTAGTTGCAAATCTTCCGTATTACATCACAACCCCTATCATTATGGGCCTTTTTGAAAACAAGGTTCCAATCGACAATATCACGGTCATGGTTCAGAAGGAAGTGGCGGACCGCATGCAGGTAGGGCCTGGCTCCAAGGATTACGGCGCTCTCTCCCTGGCCGTTCAGTATTATGCAGAGCCCTATATTGTGGCAAACGTCCCGCCTAACTGCTTCATGCCCCGTCCTAACGTAGGGTCTGCGGTCATCCGCCTGACCCGCCACAAGGAACCACCGGTAAAGGCAGAGGATCCAGGGCTTATGTTCCGGCTGATCCGCGCCTCCTTTAACCAGAGAAGAAAGACACTTCAAAACGGATTAAACAATTCGCCGGAAATTCCCTTTACAAAGGAGCAGATCACGGAAGCGGTTGAAAGCCTGGGACTCGGGCCATCTGTACGGGGAGAGGCATTGACTCTAGAACAGTTTGCTTCCCTCAGCAACTATTTTACAGGAATGAAAAGATAAGAGCAGGAGGGATTATGTCGGATTCGCTGATTACAAAACGCGCAATTGCGGAAGCCTTAAAACAGGTATGCAGGGAAAAACCCTTTGATAAGATATCCATATCCAATATCACATCCGTATGGGGATTAAACCGGCAGACCTTCTATTATCATTTTCAGGATAAATATGAACTTTTAAGCTGGATCTATTACAATGAGAATTTTGCTAAAATAGCAGAAGACATTACTCTTGAGAACTGGGACCAGAAGATTTATGAACTGCTTCAGAATATGAAAGAAGAAAAGGCCTTTTATATCAATACCATCAAAGAACAGGAACATACCTTTGAGAGCTATCTGTTTGATATGGCAAAGGCCCTGTTTTCCGAAGCAATTATAAAGCTGGATGAAAAGAAGAAGCTCACCGATGAGGAGAGGGATTTTGACGCAGGATTTTATGCGTATGGCATTTGCGGGATTATCGTTGACTGGGTGGAGAAGGGAATGAGAACAGAGCCGCAGCTCGTGGCGGATCGCTTAAAAAGCCTGGCCAAGGCTTCGGAGCGGGCTGGTTATCTCCGGAGCCAGGCGGAGCTTTAAGAAAGCTTATGCATGATGATATCCAGGCATTCTTCCTTGGTACAGCTTTTAATGAGCGAAACCAGATCAGAATAAGAAAAAAGCTCTGCAGCGATAGGGCTGAATTTTTCCAACAGCTCTTCTAAGTTCCGGGCGGTTCGCTCCGGAGATTTCTGCCCATTTCTTAACTGGTGGAGTAGCGCCGTTTTAAGGACAGACTCCCGGATATGTTTGTGTATAGTGGCCGACATAAAAAGTCCTCCTTTATCATTATATTCATATTAAAATAAGGTAAAAAAATCTTCTATAGACAAAATTGAATATTTGTCTAGTTTTACGACATCATTTCCTTGATGTCGTTTTTTTATACAACTGAAAAACCATGTATGGTGACGGATAAAATGAAGTATGATAATATAAGCATATCAGTTAACACAATTCATAGAATGGAGCGTTGCATATGAAAGGAAAAAATAATTTCGGAAAAGTGCTTGCATGGGGAGCTGCGGCAACTGCGGCAGGAGTAGCCGCAAAAAAAGCCTATGATTATTCAAAAAAACAGATGGATTTAAAAAGTGAAGAAAACATAAGGCATATGGAAAATGGGCAGGCCCCTGGAAAAGCGTATTTTGTAGGCGGCGGTCTGGGAAGCATGGCAGGAGCTGCTTATCTTCTGCGCGACTGCAACATGCCGGGAGACCAGATCACGATTTTTGAAGGAATGCATATTCTTGGAGGAAGCAACGATGGTATCGGAACCCCTGAAAAAGGCTTTGTATGCCGGGGCGGACGTATGCTTAATGAAGAGACGTATGAAAACTTCTGGGAACTGTTCCGTACCATCCCGTCATTAAATAACCCTGCCAGGAGCGTTACCGAAGAGATCTTAAGCTTTGATCATGCCCACCCGACCCACGCTAAGGCCAGGCTTGTGGACAAGGATGGAACCATCCTTGATGTGAAGAGCATGGGATTTACCCAGCAGGAACGCATGGCCATGTTAAAGCTTATGAATACACCAGAAGAAAAGCTGGATGATATGACCATAGAGGAATGGTTCGCTGACATGCCTCATTTCTTTACAACGAATTTCTGGTACATGTGGCAGACCACCTTTGCATTCCAGAAATGGAGCAGCCTTTTTGAGTTCCGCCGCTACATGCGCCGGATGATCCTGGAATTTTCAAGGATCGAAACTTTGGAAGGGGTAACTAGAACCCCATTAAACCAGTATGACAGTGTGATCCGTCCTTTGGAAAACTATTTGAGAAAGCAGGGAGTTGTCTTTGCGGAAAACTGTACGGTTACTGATATTGATTTCGCAGATGGAGACGGGATTACGGCTAAGGTGCTTCACTTAAAAGATAACGGCATAGAAAGACAGGTAGAGCTTCAGGATGGTGATATCTGTATCATGACCAATGCCTGTATGACCGACAGCGCAACCCTGGGGGATCTCCACACTCCGGCACCGGAGCCTGTTTTAAGACCAATATCCGGGGAATTATGGACCAAGGTATCTGCAAAGAAGCCTGGACTAGGTAATCCTTACCCATTCTTTGGCGATGTTCATGAGACCAATTGGGAAAGCTTTACCGTAACAAGCCGTGGAAATAAGCTTCTTAAATTGATTGAGGATTATTCCGGCAATGTACCTGGAAGCGGAGCACTTATGACCTTTAAGGATTCCAACTGGCTGATGAGCATTGTTGTAGCTGCCCAGCCACACTTTATCAATCAGCCTATGGACCAGACGATCTTCTGGGGATACGGACTTTATACGGATCGTGAAGGAGACTTCATAAAGAAACCGATGAAGGATTGTACCGGAGAGGAAATGCTCATCGAGCTTCTCCATCATCTTCATATGGAAAACCGTAAGGATGAAATCCTGGCAGATGTGGTCAATGTCATTCCCTGCATGATGCCTTATGTAGATGCCCAATTCCAGCCACGCAAGATGACTGACCGCCCGAAGGTAGTTCCAGCCGGCTCTACCAACTTCGCTATGATAAGCCAGTTTGTGGAGATTCCGGACGACATGGTATTTACCGAGGAATATTCGGTAAGGGCTGCCAGAATCGCTGTTTACACCCTGATGGGATCAAATAAAAAGGTTTGTCCGGTCACCCCATACGTGAAGGAACCAAAGGTTTTAATGAAGGCAGTACAGACCTCATACCGCTAATAAAATTCAAAAATGTCTTTTTGGGCCAGACACTTTCCGCTCCGGGAAATGTCTGGCCCTTTACCAAATTACCGTGTTAACACGCGGGTGTCATAAATTTCCACGTTGCAAGAACCGTCTTTCTGTGGTATGCTAAAACCTGCGCTGTCTGTGAAGGGCGGACGCAAAAAATAGCAGATATGGAGGAACAGATATGAAGAAAATGGCGCTTGTATTAGCGGCAGTCCTTGCTTCAGGGATGATCCTGACAGCATGCGGGGGTTCCGGTAAATCCGGTACGGCCGGCAATGAAACACAGAAAACAGAAGCAGCAGGAAATACTGCAGGGGGTCTTGATCTGGCAGTTCAGATTGGTCCAGATCCGGAAACCATTGACCCGGCCTTAAATTCATCAATTGATGCAGCTAATATGATCCTGCACGGATTTGAGACACTTTTGACCTTTGATAAGGATAATAATATTATTCCCGGACAGGCAGAATCCTATGATGTGAGTGATGACGGACTTACTTATACGTTTCATTTAAGGGATGGTTTGAAATGGAGCGACGGCTCTGAGCTTACATCAGAAGACTTCGTATATTCCTGGAAGCGTCTGGCAGACCCTGCGACAGCAGCTCCTTATGCAGCAGACATGCTTTCCATGGTAAAAGGATATGATGAGGCAACAGCAGGAAATGTTGACGCCCTGGCTGTATCCGCACCTGATGCAAAAACCTTTGTAGTGGAGCTTGCGTCTCCCTGCGTTTATTTTGATAAAATCGCCACCCATGCCAGCATGGCTCCTGTAAAAGAGGATGTAGTAGAGGCAAAGGGTGACCAGTGGTCCTTAACTCCTGATAGTTATATATCCAACGGACCGTTAAAGATGATCGAGTGGGTACCAGGTTCCCATATCACCTTTGCTAAGAATGAAAATTACTGGGCTGCAGATACTGTAACCTTAAATACCTTAAAATTTGTCCTTATGGAAGATTCCAACGCAGCTTACAGCGCTTACCAGACAGGGGAAGTTTCCATGATCAAGGATGTTCCTACTGACGAAATCCCAAGCCTTGAGGGCACTCCTGATTACCATCTGGAACCTCGTATGGCGACTTCCTATACAATCTTCAACACGACAAAGGCACCTTTTGACAATACACTGGTCCGCCGTGCGTTGACCCTTGCAACTGACCGGGAATATGTTGCCAGTACCGTTATGGCAGGGACCGTTTTACCAGCTAACAACTTTGTAGGCCCTGGTATATCTGATGCAGAAAGCGGTTCTTCCTTTGAAGAAGTCACCAGAAAGAACAACGGCGGTGATTACTTTAATGTAAACAATTATGAAGAAGATCTTAATAAGGCAAAAGAACTTCTGGCAGAAGCAGGATATCCGGACGGAAAAGGCTTCCCAGTGATCGAATATATGACCAATGATGCCGGTTATAATAAGGCAATTGCAGAATATTTACAGAGCGCCTGGAGCGAACTGGGTATCAGAATGGATATTAAGATTGTTGAATGGTCTACCTTTGCACCAACCCGCCGTGCCGGTGACTTCCAGATTGCACGCGGAGGCTGGGTATATGACTATGATGATCCTTCCAATATGCTGAACTTATTCACAACTGAAAGCGGAAACAACGATGGAAAGTATTCTAATCCTGAGGTGGACAGCTTATTAAACCAGGCCCGTGATACTGCTGATAAGACAGAGCATTATGAGAAGCTTCATGCGGCAGAAAAGCTTATCATGGAAGATGCAGCGGTAGCACCGCTTGTATACTCCAGCGATTTCTATCTGCAGAAGCCTGAATTAAAGGGTACATGGCACTCTCCATACGGCTTCTGGTTCTTTACCCATGCTACCATGGAATAATGACTGAAACAAAAGGAATCGTAAAAAAACAGCATCACAAAAGAACATAAAAAGAGCGCGTCTTGACCGGCTGAAAAAACAGCTTCAAGACGCGCTTATTACGTTGTTTAAAGTAATGCAGACTGCTGTCCCAGATGTCTGGTTTTTATCCCATTTATCCTAAGGATTCATCATAGCAGGCACGGGCTCCGCCAATGTATTTCGGCCTGGTACGGGCGGTGACCACGTGGGCGGCGCCGATATACCTGGTCTTTATGCGGACTGGAACGGCTACTGCCTTTAAGTGCATGCCGATCAACGTGTCACCGATATCAATCCCGGCATGGGCTTTAATGGATTCTACCGCCACCGGGCATTGCAGGGTCTGGTAAGCCGCAGTGGCAAGAGAGCTGCCGGCTTTTAACTGCGGTACTACATTGACCGGTTCATAGCCATAGAGCATGGCTGCTTCCTTTTCCAGAATCAAAGCCCGGTTTAAATGCTCGCAGCACTGGGCTGCAACATAAATCCCCTGCTCGTTAAAAACTTCATAAATGGCAGAAAACACAGTCTGTCCGATTTCCGCGCTGGAATGGGAACCGATCCTGTGGTCGGATATCTCGCTGGAGGAGCATCCGATTACGACCAAGTCCTTCTCATTTAAGTGTGCCACTTCCAGCAGCTCTTTTGCAGCCATTGCGGCCTGCGATCTGATTTCATCCAACATGATATGGCCTCCTCCTTATGAGTCTATTTTTTATAATGCCGCACGGATGACAGCAGCCATTTCCTCATATTCTTTATCTGTCAGATATATTTTGTCCGGATTCATGGTAAAGGTGCTTCCCCATTCGTCCATGCCGTTATATTTTGGAACAATGTGCATATGAAGGTGACATCCGGTGTCGCCGTAAGCGCCGTAATTTACCTTATCCGGGTTAAATACTTTATGGACAGCCTTAGAAACTCTGGCTACATCAGCAAAAAAGGCATTTCTTTCCTCATCATCAATATCAACCAGCTCGCTTACGTGATCCTTATAAGCCAGAATCACTCTGCCTTTTTTACTCTGCTCTTTAAATAAATATAAAAATCCTGTCTCCATTTCGCAAATAGGATAGCCGAATTTTGCAACAAGATCTCCCTTCATACAGTATGCGCAATTTGGATCTTTCATAATCATGTTCCTTCCTTCTGCCGGAGCATTGTTTTAGTTTTCCGGCCTGTTCTGTCATAATACCGTTTCCATGAGATGCACTTCACTCTGGAAGATTAAGCCCTGCTTCTAATATGAGCGGCCACCTTGGCATCCTCTTTTTTGATGTGGTTGATCAGCCAGCCCGCAATGGCACTGTTGACTTCACCTACAAGAATGATGGTCGGGCCTTCCTTTTCCAGCTTGGCACAGATTCCAGCCACCACCTTTTTAAATTCCTCGTGATAACGTTTGTGGTTTACATAATCCGGATACTGATTCTGGATCTGGAGCTTTTCCTCATTGCCGAAATGCTTTGCGGTATACTCCTGCAGGAACTTGGTGGTATTAGCCAGTTCCGCACGTCCTTTCCCTGTGGAGCAGGCAGTAAGCAGGTTATTGACTGCATCGATCAGCTGGCGATGCTCGGAATCAATTAACTGGTTGCCGGTTTCCAAATCTTTTGAAAATGTATATGCCATATTGCTGTCTCCTTATCTTAAGTTTTAAACTCATTCTACACTATTTCCAGATAAATTCCAACCGTTATTTTACTGCCTCCTTAGGGGGATCCCTGCTTTTCCCATTCGGAATATCCGCCCTTAAAATGGGTATAAAAATGCCCGGCGCAGGAGCAGCCGGGCAGATACTGTCATATAATTTGGAAACGGATGATAAAGCAGCCGGGTTTAAATATTTCCCATCCTGGAAAGAGCCGCTTCGTCTGCAACAATGGTAACATCCGGATGAAGCTGTAAAATAGATGCCGGAACTTTAGAAGTAACCGGTCCGCAGATTACATCATGAAGGATGTCTGCTTTCTCAGCTCCGCTGACGATCAGCAGGATCTTTCTGGCTCTCATTATGGTACCGATACCCATGGTATAGGCTTGGCGCGGAACTTCATCAATTGATGCGAAGAAACGCTTGTTGGCTTCGATGGTGCTTTCCTGAAGGTCTACAATGTGCGTATCCTTTGGGAAGATGTCGGATGGCTCGTTGAAGCCAATGTGACCATTGTGCCCAAGTCCTAAGAGCTGTAAATCAACACCGCCCAGGCCTTTGATAATTTCCTCGTAGCGGGCAGCTTCTTTGTTGGCGTCAGCTTCCATCCCATTAGGGATGTTGGTATTTGCTTCGTCAATGTTTACATGGCGAAACAGATTCTCACGCATAAAATAGTAATAGCTTTGATCGTTTTCCCTGGTGAGTCCCTTGTATTCATCAAGGTTCGCAGTCTTTACCTGGGAGAAATCCAAATCCCCTTTGTTATACCATTCGATCAATTGCTTGTAGGTGCCTATAGGTGAGGAACCGGTAGCCAGTCCAAGAACACAGCTCGGTTTCATAATAATCTGGGCAGATATTATATTGGCGGCCTTACGGCTCATATCGTTGTAGTCCTTCGCGCGATAAAGCTTCATTTCTCTATCCCTCCATACGTTTAAAAAAAATTTTTATATATTCTTTTCATAAGGATATCATTTTTGTGTCATAGATGCAATGGCATTTTGCATAAAATAATTATAAAGGAGTGATGGCATGCCTAATTATCGAAGACTAATCTCATATATTTATGCCTATGAAGGCGCAGTCAAAGGAAAAAACATCGGATTTGCCAAAATAGAGACGAGAGGGGTCCAGTGCAAGATTACGGTCAGTGTCAAAAGAATATATGTGGGCGGCAATGATAT
Organism: Lacrimispora sphenoides JCM 1415; assembly: GCF_900105615.1. Taxonomy (NCBI): domain Bacteria; kingdom Bacillati; phylum Bacillota; class Clostridia; order Lachnospirales; family Lachnospiraceae; genus Lacrimispora; species Lacrimispora sphenoides. Next base: position 4,557,203 of record NZ_LT630003.1, read on the forward strand.
CGGAGTATACTTATTAGCCGCAGACCAGGAAATATTCCTGGGAAATATTTTTATACGCGGTGGTTCCGGTGAATTCAGGACTGTGGTATCGGCTAGCGATATAGAACACTCCGGAATTAACATGGATCAGTGCTACGGACTGACCATCCATGATGTGAAAAATACATGGCGTTCCTATACGACCATTTGGGAAGATGCTGTTGCCCATGCGGCGGAAGTCGATCTGGAGAGTGCGGCCAAGGTTGTTTTGGAAAAGGAACAGGCCGATATTTCAGAAGAACAGATAAAACGGGCGGTACGTGAGATCGAGGAAGAATTCCCGCTTAAGCCTGATGAACCCCGGGAGATTTCCCAGGCAGAGATTTTACAAGATGAAACAATTGAGGCCTCCTCTAATGACCGAACGGTAGAAGAGGATGTTTTGGTTGCCGAAGAACAGGAACTGCCGGAAGAGGAAGATCTGCAGGCAGAACACCTGGATGAAGATGATCAGAGAACAGTTGATGCAGATATGGATGTTGCCGTACCAGCCGATGAGGAACCGGTAAAAACAGGATCAAAAGATGGTGAACAGGAATGGATCATGTCTGATGAATCGTTAGCGGAAGAAGACGGCTTACAGTACACAGAGGATTCGGAAGAAGACCATTCGTACATAGAGGAATCGGAAAAAGGTCTTCAGTACATGGAGGAGTCAGAAGAAGACCTCCAGTATGCGGAGGAATCAGAAGAAGACCTCCAATATATGGAGGAACCGGGCGTAGAGCCAGCGAAAGCCGGTGAGCCGGATGAAGCCTGGGCCAAAGCAGAGGAGCCGATGCAGGAACCCCGGCAGAGTGACATGCAGTCTGCGGAGCAAGTTTCCGGAGATTGGAAAAATGACGGACAGGAAGACATACCGAGTGAGATGCAGGAGAAGGAAGATGAGCAACAGGAGGCTGGGAAAGCGGTGGAAGCCCAGGAGAGCGAAGCTGTATTCAGTGAGCCTTATCCCTTCAGCGCCCAGGATGGAATCGGTGAAACCACTTGTTACCGGGCAGATGCTGTGATAAAAGAAAGCATGGGTAATCAGGAAGTACGGCCAAAGCTGGGAAATCCTGATGAATTAGAGCGCCTTCGCCAAAATGAGATCCAGGAAGATAACACCCATCATATGATTTGGGAAAAGTTGAAACGTGAACATACAAGGATTCTTGCATTTGATTACGAGGATGGCTGTGAAATTCTGACCATAAAGCCCCAGGATATCGGTGTCCTTCCAAGGGATACCTGGGTTTATGGCAACAACAGCTTCCTTCTGCATGGATACTATAATTACCGTTACTTAATTCTGGCAAAACTATTGAACCCAAACGGGATGCCCCGTTACCTACTTGGAATTCCAGGGCATTATTACAGCAATGAGCGATACATGGCTTCTATGTTCGGCTTTCCTAATTTCGTTCTGTCAAAAGATCAGCCAATGGAAGACGGCCGGTTTGGATTCTGGTATACCGATGTAAAATTAGGGGGCTAATTTAAGCCCCCTTATCGGCTTGCCCTGATTAATCCTCAACGCCTCGAAGCATAGCATTGGGAATCAAGGGTTTTAGGATGTTTAAGAATTGATTGAGCTCTTCTCTGGAAAAAGGCTGGAAACCGGGACATAGGACCTGGTCCGAGTCCACATAGTTTTGCAGGTAATAATTAGGACAGCCTGTCAGCCATTCACCGATATCTATAAAATCACGGAGGCTATGGATCCCTTTTACCGCCGTTGTGCGGAATTCAAAAGGAATGGTTCCTTGAAGGAGAAAAGCAGCGCTTTCCTCAATGTCCTTCATCCTTAGCCCCCTGATTCCCGCTGCCTTGGGATAATTATCCCTGCCTGCTTTAATATCCATTGCCACATAGTCCAAAAGTCCGTTTGAAGCCAGATTTTTTAAGACCTCCGGCCGATAGCCGTTGGTATCCAGTTTAATAAGATAGCCCAGATCCCGAATTTTCCGGATAAAGGGTTCTAAATCCTCTGACAGGGTGGGTTCTCCCCCAGTAATGCAGACACCCTCTAAAATTCCTTTTCGTTTCTTTAAAAAACCCAAAATCTCCTCTTCACTGAACAGGGATTCTGCCTCAATGCCGATCAGCCCGCTGTTATGGCAGAAGGGGCAGCGGAAATTGCAGCCGCCGAGAAAGATCGTAGCTGCCACGTGGCCGGGAAAATCCAGAAGCGTTGTTTTTTGAAGACCGCATAGTTTCATACCTTCACCATTCCTTTGTTTCGTGATATACTTATCCCAGTATATCACATTTAAATACCCGAGGGTATGTAATATTGAAATACCCTGGAGGTGTCCCAATATGCCTAGAAAACATGGGCAGTAATATTAATAGCAAAGAGGAACAAATATGACAACAGATGAGAAATATATGCGCACAGCAATAAAACAGGCTGAAAAGGCAGGCGCCATTGGTGAAGTCCCCATCGGCTGCATTATTGTTTATGAAGATAAGATCATTGCCCGCGGATATAACCGCCGCACCATTGATAAAAATGTCCTGTCCCATGCGGAGATCAATGCCATCCGCAAAGCGTGCAGAAAAATAGGGGATTGGAGGCTTGAGGGCTGCACCATGTATGTGACCCTGGAACCCTGTCCCATGTGTGCCGGAGCTATTGTTCAGGCCAGGATCCCCAGAGTCGTTATCGGCTGCATGAATGCTAAGGCCGGCTGTGCTGGATCGGTGCTTGATATGCTTCATGAGGAGGGCTTTAATCACCAGGTTGAAACGGAAACAGGAGTTTTGGGAGAAGAATGTTCTCAAATGATGAAAGATTTTTTTAGAGAGCTGCGGGAAAGGAACAAGAAAAAACAGGAAGATAAGTCCTTTATAACAGAACAGTGATATCATTCAAGTCTCTGAATTGAGTTTATAACTCAGTTTGGAGGCTTTTTTAATTTGCTTTCGGGGAATAAGAAGTGTGTTATAAAAACGATGCTTTTTTCTGTTTATCTATAAGATAATTTAAGAACGGGATTTCAACAGTTAAAATATCAGAGCATAGATGAAAATGCGAAAACAATGGGCAAAATTGCTCCCAACCTCAGGATACTGAAGCGATGATTATTGCCTAAGTAGCTGTTTATGCCATAAAAATGGCCGTTTCTGACATCATACAACATTTATTGTTCTTTTTATTATATATTATGCTTGCAGACTCTTTGCTGCAAAAATATGAATTAAAGGAGAAAGATGAGTATGAGGGGCAAAAGAAGACGATTTGTTAAACAATTGTTTAGCTATCTGCTTTGTGTGAGTATGGTAGCGCCGGGCATGACACCGATTGTATCATTCGGTGCGGAGTACATTAACAACAGGCCGAGGTATGTAGACTTTGCAAGCCCGGAAGCATTGACGCTGGAAGAACTTGGGTTTGACCAGAATGAGACAGAAGCGGCGGTGGCGGAAGATGACGCCAGTGAGACCGCTGCCACAGATCCTTCGGACGAAACCAACACGGCAGAAACGCCGGAAGTGGAAGAGAGCCATGAGGCAGAAACCAGTCCGGCAGGGACGGATGAAGAGGAAACCAGTCCGGCAGATACCGATGGGAAAGCAAGCGGTACTGAAGCAAGCGGTACAGAAGAAACCGGAAAATCAGATTCCGGATCGGAAGGGACCAAAGAAGAGAACGGCACTTCCCTTACGGAAGAGAACAAAAAAGTTGACATAACTCTGGAGGAACAGGAAGAGACCAGAGAGCCGGAGTTGTACTACGACTACGATCAGTACATCGATGAGCCGGAGGGACAACTGGTACAGTTTAACGAGTCGTACCGTACCTATCGCACCGGAGAAGGCCAGTATGTGACCGTTGCAGGCGGTTATTCCGGCTTATACCGGGATGAGAACGGAGTGGTCGGGCAGATCGATAACAGCCTGACTGAAACAGAAGAGGAATACACCGTTGGTACGCCCTCCAGTGCCCTCCCCCGCTCCAGGGCCAAGACCGTGGCCGGCTATGGAAACAGTGCGGGAAGCAGCAGAGTATTGTTTCCAGAGAAAATCAACACAAGTCAGGGAGTCTCCATCGAAAGGGAGGGACACCGGATCGAACTTATCCCGTCAGGGGGAAGCTTTAAGAAGAGTGCCGTATCGGACAACACCATCCGCTACAGCGACGTATACCCTGGCGTTGACTATCAATACAGCCTGGTAGGGAACACACTAAAGGAAGATATTATCCTGCTGGAAAAGACGGAAAGAAATCAGTTTTCTTTTTCTATAAAGACAGGGGGCCTAAAGGCGGCCCAGGAGAAGAATACCATCATCCTTTACAGCGATAACAAAAGGCAACCGGAATTTGTTCTGGAAGCTCCCCTGATGATCGATGCAGATGGGAAGACCAGCGAAGACCTGGTGATGAAGCTGAGCGGTGAGGAAGGCAGTTACCGTGCCACTGTTACAGCGGATAAAAAATGGCTTCAGGATGAAGACCGAAGCTACCCGGTTCGGATCGACCCTTCGGCTGTCAACATGGTTCCCAGCGAATTTGTGCTGGTAAACGTGGCTGACGGACAGCCCTCAAAGTTCCTGGGAAATATGGGACCAATGTATGCCGGATACAGGGAAGGCTTTGGCAATATGAGAACCTATATTGCCATTAACGGAGACTGGACTCAGGTCATGGGCCAGGCAGTCTGTACCCAGGCCACATTCCGCATCGGCACACAGACTGGCAACGGGGTAGGGAAGACCCGTATTGAGCTGCGCGCACCGGGGAAGGAATGGAATGCAACCACCCTCACCTGGAATCAGTTAAAAGAACCCCTTCCGGAACTGATTGATGTTCTGGATTCTCCAGGGCCAGATCAGACCCTGGAATATGATATAACAGCCATGATGCAGTCCTGGATGACAGGAAGCAGACTTCAAGCCGGGTTAGAGCTTCAGGCGGCTAACGAGCCTAAGTCTGAAGCCCAGGCGCCTCTCCGGATGCCTGCGGAGAGCTTTTACAACCGGGATCATACAGCTATGGGACCTAGAATCGACATCTCCTGGGAAGGAGAGCTTTTGGGAGACTTAGCCCTATTGGATATCAACGCCCTGACAGCACAAGTGAATCCGGCTGTTAAGGAAAGCGAATCCGGCGGCAGGACAACCATGGGAGTTCTGGCCCACGGGATCTCTCAGGCCGGATCAAAGGTAACATGGGAACTCCGGGAGATGGATCATGAAGCAGCGAAAGATGTAGTAACGGCAGAGGATTCCTATACATCTCCTGATTTTTCAAAAGAAATAGCATTTATTGAGGCCTTTAACAGCCAGGCAAAGACAGGAAACTGGCAGAGTCAGGCTCTGGAAAGCGGTTTAATTTTAAAAACTGATACCATCTATCAGGTAATGGCTGTGGCAGAAGGTGTTGTACTGGAGGAGGATCCGGAAACCGGAGAAATGGTGCCGGGAGAGGAAACAGCCACCAGCGAGGAGAAGCTCAGTGATGAATTCCTGCTCTATGAGGTGCTGAGTCTGGATCTATTAACCCGGATTGCCGATCATTACGGGGTGGAGGAGAAAACCATCCAGAAGGACAACCGTTTAAGCAATGGTCTGACCTTCTCCGGAGACATTCTGTTTATCCGTAATCCTCAGCAGAGTGCGCCATATACTCCAAAGCCCCTGACTGATGCAGAACAGATGATGATTGACATGCTGTTAAACGGTATGGGGAAAGACTGCGTATTCAGTCATGAGCCAATTAACATGAATACCGGCGATTTCTTTATGCAGCAGACGGACGCAGAACTTGAAGAACTGGGCGGAATCTTTGCATTCCAGAGAAGCTATAATTCCATCGCAGCCCATTTCCTTTCCGAGTTTGGAATCGGCTGGAGCAGCCCCTTTGGTCAGAGGCTGACGGTTAGATATAACGGAGATATTTTATACCGGAAGGATGACGGCGGAGCCATTAATTTTGCAAAGCAGTCCGATGGCAGTTATCAGGCACCCGATGGCTATGATATGGTTCTCGTGTCAGCAGATTCCATTGACTTGGAAACAGCAGATATCCCCAGTGAAGATGAGGAAGAGGGAACACCTTCAGAAGCCAGTATCAAAACCTATGCCCGTAATTTCTCCTTCTTAGAAGATGGACCGGCTGTTATGACGGAAGAGGCCGAAGAAGCTGAGGAAGATGGAGAAGAGGAAGAAGAGGAAGATAACAGGGTTCCGGAAGCTACGGCCTGGGAGCTTAAGAAGTCAGACGGCACAGTGCTGACCTTTGATGCCAGGGGTCTTCTGCGTTATGTCACAGACCGGAAAGGATACCGGACCGTCCTTCTCTATGACGAAAATGATGATGTACGCCAGATAAGAACACCCTCAGGGAAGCTCTTTGACTTGACAGCAGATGAGTACCACCGCATCACCTCTGTCACCCTGCCAAACGGCGGCATAATCACCTATGGGTATGATGAAAGCCACAACCTGATCTCCGTTACCGATCCGGAAGGTGGGGTGCGCCGGTACGAGTATGATGACACCCACCATATGACTGCATGGTATGACGAGAATGGAAGCCGTATCGTGGAGAATGTCTACGATAAAGATGGACGCGTCACCAGCCAGACGGATGCCTTGGGAAATACCACCAACCTTGCATATGAGAACGGCTGTACGGTATCAACGGATAACCGGGGCAATGTTACCAGATATTATATGGACAGCAGGAGGAGGATATCCAGAATTGAATATCCGGATGGAAGCAGCGAGAGCACTATATACACAGAGGATAACCGGGTCGCCGGAAGGACGGATGAACGGGGTGTAACAACTTCCTATACCTATGATAAGAACGGAAACATTCTGACAGAGACGAGAGGTGACGGAAGCCAGGCCTCATATACTTACAATGACTTAAACCTGCCCCTGACAGCGGCTGATTATGAAGGAAACGTGACCACCTTCACGTATGATGAGTCAGGAAACCTTCTGTCCATGACAGATGGTGAGGACAATACAGTCCATTATACCTATGATGAGTTAAATCGAATGGTATCCATAAAAGATGCCAATGGAGGAACACATAAGTTTACTTATGATGGAGCCGTAGTGGCTTCTATGACCGATGGAGAAGGATATATCTGGACGTTTGCTTATGATGATATGAATCACGTCCTGGAAGCTTCCGATCCCCTGGGAAATACCAAGTCCTATGAGTATAACTTAAAGGGATGGAGAACCTCCGAAACGGAGAAAGACGGCGGAACCACAAAATATGAGTTTGATGCCGTAGGAACGGTTTTATCCATCACAGATGCCATGGGTGAAGAGACTGCATTTAACTATGATAAGATGTACAACATCCTGTCCGGCCGCGATGCCCTGGGCAATACCCTGGATTATGTATACGATGAAAACTATAACAAGATAAAGGAAAGAGATGCCAAAGGAGGGGAAACCCATTACACCTACGACAGCCGGAACCGTCTGATAAAGACTACCGACGTTTTGGGACAGGAAATTGCCTATGAGCTGGACGGGAAGGGGAATATCTTAAAGACCACAGACCGCCGGGGGAATATAAGGTCAACTCTATATCATACGATTTTAAATTTACCTGTTCTCAAAAAAGATGCTCTTGGCAATGAGACATACTACAGCTATGACCACAATGGGAATCTGAAAAAGGTCACGTATCCGGATGGAACATCCATATCCTACACTTATGACCGTGCCGGAAGAATGGTATCCACCACAGCCCAGAACGGCTTGGTCACAAAGCTGTCTTATGACGGAAATGGAAACATCATTCGTATTAACGATGATGAGACCCGGGTGTACCAATTTAAATACGATCTCAACAACCGGATTGTAAGGGCAGAAGATCCTTTGGGTGGAATTACTCTCTACTCTTACGATGGGGCTGGAAACCAAAAGAAAGTAACTGATGCCGAGTCAAATGCCACAGGCTATGCCTATGATGCTGCAGGCCGTTTAAAAGAGGTAACAGATGCCCTAAACGGCTCAGTAACCGCGGAGTATGATCTAAATGGCAACACCCTGAAAACCACGGATCAGAACGGCACCAGCACCAGCTACCATTATGATGTCATTGGCCAGGTACTTGCAGAGGTAGATGCAGCAGGATTTATCACTGCCATGGAATATGATTCCCTGGGCAATGTGGAGAAGGTGACAGATGCTCTAAAAGGCGAGACTTCCATGGAAATGGATGCCTTAAGCCGCACTACCAGGATGACTGATGCCATGGGCCATGAGTATAAATATACCTATGATGCAAACGGCAATGTGATCCGCGTTCTTTATCCGGATGGAGACAGTGTGGTCATGGTCTATGACGCAAATGACCGGATGATAAAGAGTATTGATGAAGCTGATGTCATCACTTCCTATACCTATGACCCCATGGGCCGGATCACAGAAGCAAAGGATAACATCGGCAACACCATGACCTATGAGTACGATGAAAGCGGAAATCTGGTAAAACAAACTGATACCATCGGAAGAAGCGCTGTTTACGAATATGATAAATTTAACCATTTGATATCCGTAACTGGTACGGATCTGGCTACGACACGGTACGGCTACGATGCCCTGGACCGGCTCACAGAGGTGACGGATCCGGAGGGAAAACAAACCTCCTATGAGTATGACAAGGTGGGTAATCTTGTTAAGACCAGATCGCCAGGCGAGGCTGTTTATACCTATGCCTATGACGCCATCAACCGTCTGACGAAGAAAGTGAATCCATTAGGGGCGGCCACTACCTTCCAGTATGATGCAAAGGGAAATTTAACCGGCACAGTTGATGGAGAAGGCGCAGAAAACTCTTATGTTTACGATGCCACCAACCGCCTGACCACATTTATTGATGGAAGAGGAAACGGCACGGCTTATGAGTACGATGAGCTGTCCAGGCTCCTCTCCTATACCACAGCGGAAGGAAATAAACAGGAATACCGCTATGATGCAGACAGCAACTTAACAAAGGTGAAGGATGCCAATGGCCTGATCACAGAATACCAGTATGACGTGATGGGCAATCTTGTAAAATCTATTTCACCAAAGGGGGCAGTAACTGCTTATACCTATGATAAGCACGATGAGGTAACCAGTATCACCGACCCTGCAGGGAACGTGACGGCCTATGAGGTGGATTTAAACCGCCAGGTACTTTCCAGACAGGAAAAGAACGGAGGAACGTACAGCTACAGTTACGATGCCGTACATCGTCTGACTGGTGTGAAGACCCCGCTGGGCTTATCCCGCAGCTTTACTTATGACGTAGCCGACAACATTGTGACGGATACGGATACTTTAGGCCGTACCAATGCCTATACCTATGACATCATGCACCGCATGACAAAAGCCGTGGATGCCAAGGGTGGGGAAACGGAATATGGCTATGATGTCAGAGGAAACCGTAACGCAGTCACCGATGCTCTGGGTTATACGTGGAATTACCGGTATGACAAGATTGACCAACTGACAGCCAGTGTAGACCCGGAAGGCAAGGCAACAGAAGTGGCTTATAATTTAGTAGGCGAGATCGCTTCGGTAACAAAGCCGGGAGAGAGAACCACCAGCTTTGGTTATGATAAGAATTACAACCGGACAGCGATAACGGATCCCAAAGGATATATCTACGAATATACCTATGACAAGGATAACCGCCTGACGGATACCAAGGATCCTCTTGCACAGACAGGACATATCACCTACGACAAGGGAAGCCGAGTTACATCGGTGAAGGACAAGATGGGCCTGACGGAAAGCTACACCTACGACCCTCACGGCAATGTCTTAAGCGTCCAGGTAACCAATGGCCTGATGACCAGATTCAGTTATGATATCCTTGATCACTTGGTAAAGGTAACCATGCCAAGCAATCTGACCACAACCTATGCTTATGATGTGATGGGAAATGTCACGGCAATGACGGATACCATGAAGCGGACCACGGCCTATACCTATGACTTGGAAGGAAATATGACTTCTCTGGTGAATGCAGAAGGCCGGAAGGAGCAGTCCGCTTATGATGCAGGCGGTCGGATAATCAGCCATACTACAAACAGCGGCGACACGATCCGATATGACTACGACAAGCTGAACGATCTGGTGGAAAAATCCTATGAGGATGCAAACGGACAGAAACAGGCGGAAGGAGTCGTTTACGGTTATGACGCCTTAGGCCAGAGAGTCTCCATGATGGACACAACCGGAGAGAGTACCTATGAGTACGATTCCCTTGGAAGAATTACCAAGGTAACAAGTGGTTCCGGTCAGGCAACAACCTATGCTTATGACGGTGCGGACCAGTTAGAGAGCATTACCTATCCGGATGGGAAAAGCGTCCATTATCAATATGATAAAAACGACAACATTACCAAGGTAACCGGAAGAGACGGAACAGTTACTAGCTATATCTATGATGCGATCAACCGGGTAACAGAAATCCACCGTCCAAACGGAATCAGCACCTACAACACCTACAATGCCAGAGACCAGATCACGGAGATGAAGAATCTCTGTGATGAAGATGGCTGGATAGCCAGCGAGTACCATTATACCTACGATGACCGAGGCTTTATTGTAGGGGAAGATGTGGTAGAATCCTTATATGCCTACGCCTGGGATGACAAGCATGACGGAAGACATGAAAACGGAAAGCATGATGATTTGTATCCTCATGGAGACACCCATAACAACAAGCACGATAAGGATGCAAAGGACAATTACCAGATCATCGGAACAAAGCGGACCTTTGAGTACGACGATGACGGGAAGCTTTTAAAAGCCACAGAAGAGGAAGAGCGCCAGGGAACTTATGTCTACACCTACCGCTATGACGATATGGGAAACCGTACCTTCTACTCAAAGACCCGAAACGGCACCGTTTTGGAAAGCGCAGAATACACCTATAACGCCTCCAACCAGAAGATAAGTGCCAAGCTGTATGACGGCAAGAAGAATACTACCATGAAGTATGAATATGACGCCGATGGAAACCTGATTTCCGAGACAGGAAAGAAGGGAACTGATAAGGTAGAGCTGACCTATGATTATACGGTGGAAAACCGCTTAAAAGCCGTTTTTGATGCGGATGAGCTTTTGGTGGCAGCAGCCTATGACGGGGACGGAAACCGCCTGTTCCAGTTGAACTACAACCTTCATACGGATGATGACTGGAAAGGAAACTCCGGCAATGGAAACGGAAATAACAAGGACAACACCGGAAGCGGGAACAGCGGAACAAGTGTAGCAAGTGGAATAAGCGGAGTCTTGGCGTCCATTGTGGAGTTCTTTACGGGAACAGGGGAAGAACCGGAAGCAGAACCGGAGACCCAGGAAGAGTCCAACGGGAATAAGAACAAAGACAAAGGTAATGACGGGAACGCCACTAATAATGGGAAAGGGAATGGCAACGGAAAAGATAATTCCAGTGGGAATAACGGGAATAGTGGAAATGGGAATAACGGGAATGATAGCGGAAATAGCGGAAATGGCAATGCCGAAACCGAAAGCTCCAATAATGGAACCGAAACCGCAAATGGAAGTGGAAACACCAACAATACCGGAGGAAGCCAGAACCAAAGCGGAATCCTGATGCCCCAAAAGCCAGTTTCCGATGTGGAACAAGGATTAATTGATCTCATTAAAACCACAGGTAAGTATAAGAACTATGAACTGATCGAATATGTCAATGATGTCAACCGGGAATACACGGAAGTGTTAATAGAAGTGAACATTGACGGAGAAATGGATACAGCTTATACTTATGGAATAGAACGTCTTGCCATAGAGCGTTTCACAGGCTGGACAGGCTATTATACCAATGATCCCAGAGGAAGTGTAACCGGAGTAACCGACAGCGAGGGAACCTTGTGGAAGTCCTACCGCTACAGCCCGACCGGAGATATAAACTTTGGAAAGCCGGAATATAACAATGTTTACAGCTACAATGCAGAGGATTACAACCCGAATCTGGAATTCCAGTATTTAAGAAGCCGTTACTATGATGTGGAACGTGGAGATTTCTTGACGGAAGATACTTACCTTGGACAGATCACAGATCCACTGAGCCTGAATCGTTATAATTATGTAAAAGGCAGTGCGCCAAATTATGTAGATCCAAACGGAATGTATTCGGTGCCGAAATCAGCAGCGTCCTATGATTCGAAAAAAGAAGATACTTATGGAAATCAAAAGGTAGGGAGTGAATACGCAGCAACGGGTGTAAAATATGCGAATTTAAAAGACATAAACCGTATGCAAGAGGAGGCGGTAGATAATCTTACCCGATTGATGAATCTTGCTAAGAATTCGAGTATGGCAAAATATTGTCAGATATTTAATGCAGGAAAGCAATTAGGGGGATCAACTTTCTGGAAGATCCTGGATAGAGAGACGATAGGGAAAATATATGTATTGTTCGGAGACACATCCCGTTATAATTATACGGATAAACAATTCTGGGAAGACAGCGATAGAATTTGGAAAAACATAATAGAAAAAATATATGGGCCGGGAACTCAAGATGCAAGTGAACTAAAAAAACTTCGTAAGATATATGAAGCAGGGATTGACGTGGGATATGGACTAGGGCTTACAATGCTCTTGTCATTTCTCAGTTCTAAAGGAAAACAATCTGTAAGTGGAGGAGATTACAAGAGTGTTTTAGTAATGGATCAATATGGAAATACCTATTCCGTGATGGTTCCGCAGGCAGTGATTGAGGGTGGTATTTCAGGAGAACTGGGAGCTGGAGCAGCAATACTGGGAATGACTGGAGGTAAGGGGGATTCTGGAACTAAAAGGATTGATGATATACTGGAAGGTGCCACCGAGACCACTAATAATGCAGGAAAAGCAAGAAATTTTGAAAAAACCGGAGGTTTTGAAAAGACACTTGAAGATTTCAATAGTTTAAATCCGTCAAATGTAAAAGACATTCAAACAAAATATGGCCCAGGAAAAGTAGGAACTCTGAGTGATGGAACAACAGTTGTAGCGAGACCTGGAAGTACCACTGGTGGGCCAACATTAGAAATAACAGTATCTAATAATAAAATATATAAAATCAGATATTAATATGGAGGTGAATATGGAGCAATGGGAAGAGGTTTTTAAAGGCATGATACCAAGAGGAAAATACCAAGTTTTGTTAGAGAATGGTGAAGAAAATGGCCTATTAGTTCGACTTGAGAGTAAAAACAATTCGGTATATATTAATTTTGGTGCTGTATCTGCTTTTAGAATGCTAGATGAAGGTATTGTGCTAGATAACTTATTTGAAGAATCTCAGATTCAGAAATATAAAAGGGAGGATTTTGCTAACGTTATTTATAAACTTGAAAACGGAGAATTCGGCAAGTTTGTAAAAACAATTGGTGGTGATTTGTGTGAATATTTGGGTTTAAAACATTTTGTTATTATTACCATGAATTACATAATTGAAATTATCACAAGGTGGGAACCACAAATTAATATGAAGAAGTAATGTGTGAAACAAAAAATCCTTACTTTTATGGTGCTTTTTAAATGGTGTACCTGTGACATAACCTTATAAACACCGTAATAAAAAAGAATTTTGGCGGTTACATCACCTTAGACAGTACAGAACCCTAATTACAGCACCTTTAGGATCAGGGTATAGCCATAGTATTTGAACAGCCCCGTATTCTCGCCATACAGCGGTCGGCACTGCCGACCGCTGTAACCGCAAGGGGCGCTTCACAGCCCCTTGCTTTATCCTGCTCTATTTTCGAACCAGTACATATGGGCTAAAATTTGCCTGAAAATGGGTTTTGGTGATGACTCGCACAATGGCATCTTATTTTCTTTGGAGGAAAACATATCGGTGAAAAATCGCCTTCCCTTCTCCAAATCGGCTCACATTTGTTTTTGACCCCATATATGAGCAACTATGCCAATTCTGTCTTTTTGAAGGCACACTGGGCAACACGAGCGTACACGGGCTAAGGAGAATGAATTGCTGATAGGAGATGTGGTTAGGGTAGAAGCTTGCTTGGAGGGGGCATTTAAAATTGTCATGAAAATGTAAGAGAAAATTCTGATGATGGAGGCTGAACCCCTCTTTTCAAAAAAATCTGCTTATGGTAAAATGGGCAAACCGGGGGTTATAGGGGGGATAGAATGAACCTCATCTCTTTGGGATTTGGCCGACAGACGAAAAAACAGCCACTGATTCCGTGACATGATATGATCCTCCATAAGTAGATTTTGGTTATTTACCATGTCTACTTATGGAGGATCATATCAGGATTCAGTGGCTATTGATTTACAGTTTTTCAATGTACTTCATAATGCGGATACCATCTGCGATGCCGCAGGAGTACAGATAGGATTCATTTTCAGCCATGTCAAACCCTTGAAGTACTATGTATTTGTTTAGGATATCCCCCTCCTTTTTGGGGAGCTTCTTGAGAATGGACTCTGCTTCTTCAAAAAATAGCAATTCTGATTCACAGCTTTCTCTTTCCACTTCTTTCTGGTGTAGCAGTATATCAATTCTCCACAATCACCAGATCTATAAGTTCTTGCTCGTTCATGTTTTTTGTCACCTCCTTTGAGCCAAACGATACTGTAACAAGCCTTAGGAGTCGATACCACTATGTAACAAACCCAACCTCAGCTTTTGTATCATACCTTACAAATCGAAAAAATCTATCCAGAATGACTTGCAATCACAAGGGACCAGAGGTAACATACACCAACCTTGAAAAAGGATTGCCCTGTAAAATTCTGGGTTTTGGAAGTGAATAGGCTTAATCTCCCTTGCGGTCATCGTAGCTTTGTGTGTAAATCGGTGAATAACGCTTATCAGCTGAGGTTGCCGGCGGTTTTATCATTTCAGGATGGAGACAGGATAAAAGGAAGGATGACATCTGAGAAAAGAAAATATCATTTATGTGGGAATCGACCTGCATAAGGAAACTCATACGGCAGTCATGCTTGATTGCTGGAATCGGAAATTAGGAGAAATAACCTTTGAAAATAAGCCCTCGGAATTTTCTAAGCTGACGAGAAAGGTCAGCCGTTTTGTGACGGAGGAGAAGACGAAGACCGCTGTTTATGGCCTGGAAAATGCCTACGGTTATGGACGGACGTTGGCAGTGTGGCTTCTTGAAAAAGGAAATGTGGTAAAGGACGACCTATAAGGTATGGGGAGAAATTCGCCTAAGAAATAGATTATGAGGATGATTTATGTAGTGGTTGTCTGGTGGTCGATGGAACAGGCTGAACCCCTCTTTTCAAAAAACCATATATGATAAACCGGGGTGGAGGGGATTATAGGGAGAATTAGGCCATTCTGGAGGTATTCCAAACCCCGTACACGGGAGTGTTAATGGAAGTGAACATTGACGGAGAAATGGATACGGCTTATACTTATGGAAATGAACGTCTTGCCATAGAGCGTTTCACAGGCTGGACAGGTTATTATACCAATGATCCCATAGGAAGTGTCACTGGGGTAACCGACAGCAAGGGAACCTTGTGGAAGTCCTACCGCTACAGCCCAACCGGAGATATAAACTTTGGAAAGCCGGAATATAACAATGTTTACAGCTACAATGCGGAGGATTACAACCCGAATCTGGAATTCCAGTATTTAAGAAGCCGTTACTATGATGTGGAACGTGGAGATTTCTTGACGGAAGATACATACCTTGGACAGATCACAGATCCACTGAGCCTGAATCGTTATAATTATGTAAAAGGCAGTGCGCCAAATTATGTAGATCCAAGCGGAATGTATTCAGTGCCGAAATCAGCAGCGTCCTATGATTCGAAAAAAGAAGATACTTATGGAAATCAAAAGGTAGGGAGTGAATACGCAGCAACGGGTGTAAAATATGCGACTTTAAAAGACATAAACCGTATGCAAGAGGAGGCGGTAGATAATCTTACCCGATTGATGAATCTTGCAAAGAATTCGAGTATGGCAAAATATTGTCAGATATTTAATGCAGGAAAGCAATTAGGGGGATCAACTTTCTGGAAGATCCTGGATAGAGAGACGATAGGGAAAATATATGTATTGTTCGGAGACACATCCCGTTATAATTATACGGATAAACAATTCTGGGAAGACAGCGATAGAATTTGGAAAAACATAATAGAAAAAATATATGGGCCGGGAACTCAAGATGCAAGTGAACTAAAAAAACTTCGTAAGATATATGAAGCAGGGATTGACGTGGGATATGGACTTGGGCTTACAATGCTCTTGTCATTTCTCAGTTCTAAAGGAAAACAATCTGTAAGTGGAGGAGATTACAAGAGTGTCTTAGTAATGGATCAATATGGAAATACCTATTCCGTGATGGTTCCGCAGGCAGTGATTGAGGGTGGTATTTCAGGAGAACTGGGAGCTGGAGCAGCAATACTGGGAATGACTGGAGGTAAGGGGGATTCTGATTCTTATAAAAAGTATGACCCTAAGGAAATAGAAAAAAAATATGGACTGAGCAAAGGAGAATTTCATAGGGATGTAAAACCAGAAATATTATCGGATTTAACTGGCTCCAATTCACCCTATAAAGATTTGATGAAAAAGATGGGGAATAATCCAGATATATATTTGTCCTCAGATGGAAAAATTCAAATCGTTTCAACACAGTTTAAAGGTAAGTCATTTATTACAGACTTAAACATAAATGATTTCTTGCCATAAGTAAAGATGCAGGTGTTCTAAGCACCAAAACAGAACACCTGCAAAGGAGGTCAATATGTCTTATGAAATAAATATTATTGCTATAAATCAAGATAAGCCGATACAACAACCATTTTTTAACTCGTCAATATTACTGCATAATGAAAAAGAAAATATAGATATTAGTAGGTATGTAGAAATCTGGCCTTTTTTTTCGGCAACAAAAGGAATCTTGTATTCATTAGTTGTTGAAATGAATGAAGGGTATTATAGTGCATTCCCGTTATGTGATTCAGATTTTGATGTGAGTCTTCCAGAAGATATGTTGTTGATTAAGGTATTAGAAGAAGAGCGGGAGAACTTGACAGCTTTTATTATCAAAGAAACATATTATAAAGACTTTGTCAAATTAGTAAAATTCTTGATAGAAAATGCTCCTAACAAAAGGATACTCTTCCAAACAAGGTATCAAGGTGGTGACAAGGAGTTAGTAATAGGGGTAATAAAATGGACAGAATTTTTAACTATGTTGGCTCAGAAGCAAATCTTTTTCAATATCTGTTATATCATTGAAGAGGATTGATATTCGAATTGTTTTTTGGACAAAAGATAACAGAAAAATCTCTTATCTAACCCATGTTCACCGCTATCAATACAGTAGGTTGTGGTTGAATGTGTACCCGGCAAAGCTTTGGTGTATGCCAACTTTGTCGTATTTTGACCACCTCCACCGTACCAAATTGTGAATCCTACCACCTAGCGTAAAATTGCTTCAAATGCCCAGCACTGCTGGGCGAAATGGATAGCCGGGTGGTTGCTTTTGACCACCCGGCTTTATCCTGCACTTTTTTCGACCCAGTCAATACGGCTGAAGTTTTCCTGAAAAGTGGATTCTGAAAATGATGCACATAGTGGCGTCCGATGTTCTTTGAGGGAAAACATATCAGCAAAACTGTTATCAATTCTTTCTCCAAATCGGCTCACATTTGCTTTTGTCCCTGTATATGAGCAACTATGCCACCTCCGTCTTTTTGAGGGCACACTGGGGCAGCACGAGCGTACACGGGCTAAGGAGAATGAATGGCTGATAGAAGAGGAAGAACGCCAGGGAACTTATGTCTACACCTACCGCTATGACGACATGGGCAACCGGACCTTCTACTCAAAGACCCGAAACGGCACCGTTATAGAGAGCGCAGAATACACCTATAACGCCTCCAACCAGAAGATAAGTGCCAAACTTTATGACGGCAAGAAGAATACCACCATGAAGTATGAATATGATACCGATGGAAACCTGATTTCCGAGACAGGAAAGAAGGGAACCGATAAGGTAGAGCTGACCTATGATTACACGGTGGAAAACCGCTTAAAAGCCGTATTTGATGCGGATGAGCTTTTGGTGGCAGCAGCCTATGACGGAGACGGAAACCACCTGTTCCAGTTGAACTATAACCTTCATACGGATGATGACTGGAAAGGAAACTCTGGCAACGGAAACGGAAATAACAAGGACAACACCGGAAGTGGGAATAACGGAAACAGTGGAATAAGTGGAGTAATCAGTGAAGCGCTTTCTTCCGTTGTGGATTTCTTTACTGGAACAGTGGAAGAAACCGCAGCAGAGCCAGAGACAGAAGCGAAGTCCAACGGGAACAAGAACAAGGACAAAGGCAATGACGGGAACGCCACTAATAATGGGAAAGGGAATGGCAACGGAAAAGATAATTCCAGTGGGAATAACGGAAACAACGGAAACAGTGGGAATAATGGAAATGGAAATAACGGTAATAGCGGTAATGGTAACGGCAATACTGGAACCGGAAGTTCCAATAATGGATCTGATACCGCAAATGGAAGTGGAAACACCACCAATACCGGAGGAAGCCAGAACCAGAGCGGAATTCTGATGCCGAAAAAACCGGTTTCCGATGTGGAACAAGGACTAATTGATCTCATAAAAACCACAGGAAAGCATAAGAACTATGAGCTGATAGAATATGTCAATGATGTGAACCGGGAATACACGGAAGTGTTAATGGAAGTGAACATTGACGGAGAAATGGATACGGCTTATACTTATGGAAATGAACGTCTTACCATAGAGCGTTTCACCGGCTGGACCGGTTATTATACCAATGATCCCAGAGGAAGCGTCACCGGGGTAACCGACAGCGAGGGAACCTTGTGGAAGTCCTACCGCTACAGCCCGACCGGAGATATTACTTTTGGAAAGCCAGAGTACAATAATAGTTATAGCTATAATGCGGAGGATTATAATCCGAATCTGGAAGTTCAGTATCTAAGGGCGAGATATTATGACGTAGAACGTGGAGACTTCCTGACAGAGGACACCTACCTTGGAAAGCTGACAGACCCATTGACCTTAAACCGGTATAACTATGCGAAGAGTAGTCCACTAAATTATACGGATCCATCAGGAATGCTTTCTATACCGACAGAGAGAAGAGTCACGAATCAAAAGGAAGTAGCAAATCCGAGTAGTGCAACGCCAGTTCCAGGGTATGAGTCAGAGGTAGGATTCATGCAATTCCTAAATGGAACTAAGAGCCGTCTTGAGAAAGCAATACAAAAAGCAAAAGAAAGTCAGGCTGTTAAAACCTGTTTCCTTTATTCCAAAGGTGTCCAATATGGAATGTCAGATTTTTGGGAAATAGTAGATGGTGAAACGGTAGGGAGAGTATTGGCTTTATTTGGAAATGAGACTCAACTCTATACAGATGAGGAATATTGGAATAATCGTTCAGAAGCATTTTTAAATGCTTATAAAGGAATTGATTCTTCTTTAGCCTATACCAATGCTAATGTTGAGGATTTTAGAGATGGAGTGTATTTGGGATATCATATTTCACTCGTTGCATTGATTCCAGTATTAAAGCAAGCAATAGCAGGCATAATGCCCTCTGGATCAATGACTGCTCAGATTAAAGTACAAGGTTTAAACGGATACCAATATAATGCAACAGTAGAAATAGCTGGCAGTGCTGGCGGAGTTTCAGCAGGAGACATAGGTGCCGGGTTAATTATACAGCAGGTTACTGGTTCTGGAAGTGCGAAGGATATTGATAAGGGGGGATCTAAAACAGAAAAGCCAAAGGGCAAGGAAAATTCCAAACCAAGCAATAAACCATACAAGAATAATAAGGAGGCTAATAAACAAGCTCAAAAACATGGGTATAAAGATGCTCATGACTTAAAAAAAGATTATGTTGGAAAAGATAATATGTCAAAGTATGATATGAAATATGATACAAAAACTGGGGAAATATACTTAGAGAGTAAAGACGGAAAAATTCAGATTCCAACAGGATTAATAAATCAACCTTAAAATCAGGAAAGAGAGGCATAATTACATATGGATAATCTACCTCGCATTAATGTAAGTTTTGTAATTAGTGGGAAAAATATTGATTTTGAACAACTGAATGAAGCAGTAGATATCTTGCCAACAGAAACTAGAGGGGTTGATGACTGGCCAAAAGCAATAAGGAATAATTTAAATCTCCCGGAAGAGCTACGTCCCCGATGTGAATGGAGTATATGCCAAGAAATGGAGCTATGTAAACAAGTAGAGATACCTATCAATAAAATTGTAGAACGATTAAAAGGAAAAGAACAAAAGCTTTTTGCGTTTTGCAAGAGAAATGAGTTGAAAAAAAGTTTAAGTATTACAATTCATGGAGAGGCAATGAATTTACCGGAAGTTGTTCTTTCCTCCAATATTGTATCTTATTTTGGGAAGTTGGAAGTAGAAATAGGTTTTGACATATATGCCTATTAGACTACTAAAGCGGATTAAAAGTATAAGATTGGTGAAAGACAAAATTTTTCAATTATAGGTGGTGGTTCAGGTGTCGCTAGCAAAGCCTTGATATTCGCCAAATTCGTGGGATTCCGGTCACCTTGACTGTGTCAAGCCGTGAATCCGACCACCTAATGTAAAGTGTTCTCAAACACCCAGCACTGCTGGGCGAAGTAGACTGCCGGGTGGGGTTTTTGACCACCCGGCTTTCTCCTGCTCTATTTTCGACCCAGTCAATATGCTTGGAATTTTCCTGAAAAATGGACTTTGAAAAATGATGCGCATAGTGGCCTCCTCTGTTCTTTAGTGGAAGACATATTAGCAAAACCGTTATCAGTTCTTTCTTCAAATCGGCTCACATTTGCGTTTGGCTCCATATATGAGCAACTATGCCACCTCTGCTTTTTTGAGGGTACACTGGGGCGATACGAGCGTACACGGGCTAAGGAGAATGAATTACTGATAGGAGATGCGGTTAGGGTAGAAACTTGCTTGGAGGGGCATTTAAAGTTGTCATGAAAATGTAAGAAAAAATTCTGATGATGCAAGCTGAACCCCTCTTTTCAAAAAAACCGATCATGGTAAAATGGGCAAACCGGGGGTTATAGGGGGAAGAATGAACCTCATCTCTTTAGGATTTGGCAGTAAACGAAAAAACAGCCACTGATTCCGTGATAGGACGCAGTGTCTGGTCTTTTTTTCTGCCTTATAGCTTTTTAATGTACTTCATGATTCGGATTCCGTCAGCGATGCCACAGGAGTACAGATAGGATTCATTTTCAGCCATTTGAAGCCCTTGAAGTTCCATGTATCTGTTTAGGATATCCCACTCCTTTTTGGGGAGCTTCTTGAGAATAGATTCTGCCTCTTCAAAAAATAGCGATTCTGATTCGCGGTTTTTTCTCTCTTTCTGGTGTAAAGCATATCAATTCTCTCCATAATTACCAGATCTATAAGTTCTTGCTCATCCATGATCTTTTCTCCTTTGAGCCTAACGATACTGTGACAAGCCTTAGAAGTCGATACCACTATGTGACAAATCAAGCTCCAGCTTTTGTAGCATTCCTGACAATTCGAAAAAATTTATTCAGAATGACTTGCAATCACCATAAACCAGAGGTAACATACACCAACCTTGAAAAAGGATTACCCTGTAAAATCTTGGGTTTTGGGATTGGATAGGCTTAACCCCCCTTGCGATTATCGTAGCCTTGTGCGTAAATCGGTAAATAACGCTTATCAGCTGAGGTTGCCGGTAGTTTTATCATTTCAAGATGGAGACAAATAATAATGTTTACAGCTATAATGCAGAGGATTACAACCCGAATCTGGAGTTCCAGTACTTAAGGGCGAGATATTATGATGTAGAACATGGAGATTTCCTAACAGAGGATACCTATCTGGGCAAGCTGATAGACCCATTAAGCCTGAACCGGTACAACTATGTAAAGTCTAGCCCGCTTAACTACACAAAATCAAAGATAGTAGCATCCAAATACATACGGGATTATTACGATAGAAAGAGGGGAATATATTGATACCAAAAATCAAAGTTATTTTTTATATGGTAGGTGATAATGCGGATATTAATGCTATAACTGAAGAACTTGATTTACAACCTACAAAGACACGAAAGAAAAGTGAATGGCCTCGCGCATCTATCTTAGTAGGATTAGCACAGGATACTTGGTCGTTACAAACAGAAAAGGAGGAAAGTAAAGCTGTTTCAGTTCAAATGGATAAATTGCAAGGCGTTCTTTTACCCAAGGTAGATATTATAAAGAAACTTAGTAGAAAATATTCATTAGAGACGAGTGTGACAGTAGTGATTGAAATGGAAACTGGAGATGGACCAGAAATGGTTTTATCAAAAAAAAATATACAATTTTTATCCTCAATTAATGCAGAAGTTGCTTTTGACCTGTATATTGATTAAATTTGGGCTGTACTTTCAGACTTTCGAGTTTCCCTAAAAGGTATGAGTGTAAGCGAGCAACTCCTCAACAAACAAAATCCAATAAAATGCAAATCCCCTTCAACTCCTTGACAACCCGCCCGTTTCCATGTATACTAAAGTGCGATTAAACCAATACATGTCATAAAGTTTCCGTGCAGCCGGGGAGATAGCGGTGCCCTGTACCTGCAATCCGCTCTAGCAGGGGTGATGTCTCACCCCGGGCTGCCTATTGCAGGGCTGCCCCTGGTAAGTGGCGATGACGTTTGGGTCTTACGCAACAGATCTTCATGAACCGTGTCAGGGCAGGAATGCAGCAGCACTAAGTGAAACCTTCTGTGTGCCGTGAGGGTGCCTGGACCGAGTTAACTGCCAGGGTAACGCCTGTGATAGCGGTTCAAAGTGAGACGCACGGATTAAAAATATAAAGAATTATCAGACGCCGGAGAGCAGGAAACTGTTTTGCGGTGTCTTTTGCAATGTGTGATTACCATTTTTAATATTTTCTTACATTTCTTATGAAATAAAGTTTTCCCTTGCCCCATATTCCCCTTTGTATTATAATTATAAAATGGGTATAATACTACCTATTTCCTAATGACAAATCTAATCAAAAAAGAGGTGTGCTTTCATGATAAGAATTGGAATGCTTACAAGCGGAGGCGACTGCCAGAGCTTAAACGCCACCATGCGAGGCGTAGCAAAGGCACTGTACCGGATGCTCGGCGATATTGAGATTGTTGGATTTGAGGATGGCTACAAAGGGCTGATTTATGAGGAGTACCGTGTAATGAAGCCGGATAACTTTTCCGGGATTCTTACAACGGGTGGGACAATCCTTGGTACTTCCAGACAGCCATTTAAACTTATGCGGACACCTGATGAGAACGGTCTTAATAAAGTAGAAGCTATGAAGCACACCTATAGAAAGCTGAAACTGGAATGCCTGGTGGTATTAGGCGGCAATGGAAGTCAGAAAACAGCCAATCTCCTTCGGGAAGAGGGGCTGAATGTAGTATCCCTTCCCAAAACCATTGATAATGATTTATGGGGAACCGATATTACCTTTGGTTTCCAGAGCGCTGTCAATGTGGCTACCAATGCCATTGATTGCATCCATACAACGGCAGCTTCCCATGGACGAGTCTTCATCGTGGAGGTCATGGGACACAAGGTCGGATGGCTTACCCTGCATGCAGGGATTGCAGGCGGGGCTGATATCATCCTACTGCCGGAGATCCCGTAT
Source organism: Lacrimispora sphenoides JCM 1415 (assembly GCF_900105615.1). Taxonomy (NCBI): domain Bacteria; kingdom Bacillati; phylum Bacillota; class Clostridia; order Lachnospirales; family Lachnospiraceae; genus Lacrimispora; species Lacrimispora sphenoides. The sequence continues at coordinate 4,580,907 of NZ_LT630003.1, forward strand.
GATCTGGATATCGTAATAAAGGCATTAAAGAGCAGGGCCCAAAACGGTAAGAAGTTTTCCATTCTTGCTGTGGCGGAAGGGGCAATTTCCAAGGAAGATGCCTGCCTGACGAAAAAGGAATTGAAAGAAAAAAAGAAGAATGGAGTGGTTTATCCCTCTGTAGCATATGAGATCGGGGCTCAGATCACGGAACGTACCGGACAGGAAGTGCGGGTTACCGTACCGGGTCATATGCAGAGAGGCGGCGACCCATGCCCCTACGACAGAGTGCTTTCCACCCGCCTTGGGGCTGAGGCAGCTAAGCTCATAAATAACAAAGAATACGGATATATGGTAGCGGTGAAAAACAATGATATTGTTAAGATTCCGTTAGCCGATGTAGCCGGAAAATTAAAAACCGTCGATCCGGAAGGCTCTATCGTTAAGGAGGCCAAGATGATAGGCATTAGCTTCGGCGACGAATAAGGAGTTAACAGGCATGTCATATACGGCATTGTATCGGAAATGGCGCCCCCCTTCCTTCTCGGATGTAAAGGGTCAGGACCATATCGTACAGACATTGAAAAACCAGATAGTATCCGGGCGTATCGGGCATGCGTATCTGTTTTGCGGAACAAGAGGAACCGGTAAGACCAGTATTGCAAAGATCTTTGCAAAAGCGGTTAACTGTGAACACCCTGCAGACGGAAGTCCCTGCGGGGAATGCCAGACCTGTAAGAACATTGCAGCCGGCGCATCCCTTAACGTGGTTGAAATTGATGCTGCGTCAAACAATGGCGTGGAGAATATCAGGGAGATAAGGGATGAAGTTCAGTATCCTCCTACGGAAGGCAAATATCGGGTTTATATCATCGATGAGGTTCATATGCTTTCTACAGGAGCATTTAATGCACTGTTAAAGACATTGGAAGAACCCCCATCTTATATTATATTTATTCTGGCGACTACGGAAGTCCAGAAGATTCCGGTGACGGTCCTGTCACGGTGCCAGCGGTATGATTTTAAGCGCATTACGGTGGAAATCATTGTAGAGCATTTAAAAGAGCTGACTGCAGCAGAACATATCCAGGTAGAAGACCGGGCCCTTACTTATATTGCCAAGGCAGCTGACGGGGCGTTGCGTGATGCCTTAAGTCTCCTGGACCAGTGTATTGCATTTCATTACGGAGAGCTACTTACCTATGACAATGTCCTTGATGTCCTGGGAGCCGTAGACATCACCGTGTTTGGAACAATGTTCCGTGCAATCGTGGAAAACCGGACAAAAGACTGTATAACCAGTCTTGAAGAGCTGGTGATCCAGGGTAGGGAGCTGGGCCAGTTTGTTATTGATTTTATCTGGTACTTAAGAAACCTTTTAATATTAAAATCCGTTGATAATGCAGAGAATCTGCTTGATATGTCAACAGAGAACCAAAACCTGTTAAAAGAGGACAGCAAGCTAACGGACAACGAAACACTCTTACGGTATATCCGGGTGTTTTCCGATCTTTCCAATCAGCTTCGCTATGCTTTCCAGAAAAGAGTCCTGATTGAGGTAGCCTTGATCAAGCTGACCCGCCCTCAGATGGAACAGAATCTGGATTCCATACTTCAACGGATCAGCAATATAGAAAAACAGCTGGAAAGCGGTATTGTAGTAAATACTTCTCCGGATACCTTAAACGCGGGGGAAGGAAACGGCGGCAGTAATGCCGCTGTCCCAGAATTAACCCCTGCAGAGCGGGTGGCTCTTCCCAAAGGCCAGTTGGAGGATTTAAATCTGATCCGAAGTGAATGGGGAAAGATCATTCGGGAACTGGGAGGACCTATCCGTGCCAGCTTCCGGGATACGGTTGTAGAACCAGCAGGAGAGAGTTGTCTTTGCGTTGTTTTTTCCGATCAAAGCAATTATATGATCGGAAGCAGGGATACAACAGTAGCAGCGATTGAGCGGTATGTGGAAGACCATTACCAAAAGTCCATAACCTTTAAGACCAGGCTTCTGGGCGGAGGGGAACGGCTAGATACCGTTTATGTCAGCGATGAAGAATTAAAAGCAAATATTTTAATGGATATAACAATAGAAGATTAAAAAATCATAAAATCATAAAAATAGCAGGAGGACATACACCATGGCAAAACGTGGCGGTTTTCCAGGCGCAATGCCTGGCAATATGAATAATTTAATGAAGCAGGCTCAGAAGATGCAGCGTCAGATGGAAGAGACAACAAAGGCGCTGGAGGAAAAGGAATATACAGCTGCAGCAGGCGGCGGAGCCGTGTCAGTCACTGTTTCAGGAAAAAAGGAAGTGACTGGGGTTAAATTATCCCAGGAAGTTGTAGATCCGGATGATATCGAGATGCTTGAGGACCTGATCATGGCTGCTACCAATGAAGCATTCCGCCAGATGGAAGAAGACAACAGCTCTGCCATGGCGAAGCTGACCGGCGGTCTTGGCGGTCTAGGCGGAGGCTTTCCGTTCTAAAGGTTGAAAAGTAAGCATTTTTCAGCCATGAATTTGTGAGTCAACTGAATATGCAAGTATATCCGATTGATTCATTAGGAGACAAATTATGAATTACTATAGCAGTCAGATAACCAGATTAATAGAAGAACTGTCCAGGCTTCCGGGTATTGGCAGTAAATCCGCGCAGCGCCTGGCATTTCATATCATCAATATGCCGGAGGAACAAGTGGCAGGTCTTGCTTCATCCATTACAGAAGCAAAACGGAATGTACGTTATTGCAAGGAATGCTTTACCCTGACGGATCAGGAAAAATGCCCCATCTGCCAGAGCGAAAAACGCAATCATAAGGTGATCATGGTAGTGGAAGACACCAGGGATTTGGCTGCTTATGAAAAAACAGGAAAATTCGATGGCGTTTATCATGTCCTGCATGGGGCTATCTCTCCTATGCTGGGAATTGGACCTGGTGACATAAAGTTGAAAGAGCTGATGCAGAGACTGCAGGGGGATGTGGAAGAGGTGATCATTGCCACCAATTCCAGTCTTGAGGGAGAGACGACAGCCATGTATATCAGCAAGCTGATCAAACCGACAGGAATCAGGGTTACCCGTATAGCCAGCGGGGTTCCCGTTGGAGGAGACTTAGAGTACATAGATGAGGTAACATTGTTACGGGCCCTGGAAGGCCGGGTCGAACTGTAGATCATTTGCCTTGTTAGAGATATAAGGTTGAAAGAAAAACATCCTTTAGCCTTTCGTTTACGAATAGCATGCCCCGCTTTACCGGGCATCAACGGGACAGGCAAGCATATCCGCCTGATTCATTAGGAGACAAATAATGGATAAGTACGAGTTTAATATAAAGGTTGAACAGATTAAAAAATTGGTCGGCAAAAACGACTATGATACGGCTATGAAAATAGCCGACACAATAGACTGGAAGAGAGTCCGCAACACCAATCTGCTTTCCATGGTAGCCACAATTTATGAGAAAAATAAAGATTATCAGGAAGCCAAGGAGATCCTTCTCCAGGCTTTTGAACGTGCTCCCATTGGAAAACGTCTGCTGTATAAGCTTGCAGAGCTGGCGATCAAGGAAGGAAATATCGAAGAGGCGGAAGCCTACTATAAGGAATTTGGTGATCTGGCCTCTGATGATCCCAGGCAGCAGCTTCTGCGCTTTATGATTTTAAAAGCAAAAGGAGCTCCGGCCCAGCAACTCATTCACTCCCTGGAATCCTATACCAGTGTGGAGCTGGATGAGAAATGGCTGTATGAGCTTGCTGAACTTTATAGCCTTGCGGGCATGCCTGACCGCTGTGTGGATACATGCGACCGGATCATGCTGATGTTTGGCCTTGGAAAATATGTGGACAAGGCTATGGATTTAAAAATACAATATGCACCGCTTACCAACTACCAGATGGATCTTGTAGAGAACCGGGATAAATACGAAGCAAAGCTGCGGGCAGTTGAACAGGAATACAGCATCGGAAGAAGACCGAACTCAGAACCAGAGTCAGTGCCAGAATCAGAGCCAGAACCAGAAGAGGAATACTATGAAGAAGAGCAGGAGTTTTACCAGGAACCGGTCATAGAATTTGAAGAGAATCCTGGAGTGGATAATCTGGAGGCGAGGCTTCAGGAAGCTGCAGTTCAGGAGACGCTGGCAAGAGAGATGTCAAAAATCTCCTATGAAGAACCCGTTATGCAGGATGAACCCAAGATGGAACGTACCAGAGTACTGGAGGACATCCGGAGAGTGGGCCGCCCTGTAACTGCCATACCAAGACCCGGGAGTCTCTATGCATCTGCAGAAGATGAGTCTCTTTTGTATCATTCGGAGCCGGTTATTGAGGAAGAGGAGCCAGAAGGCCCCGGAATGGAAGAGACTGACATTGAGGGATATTATGACGGCGAAGCAGAATATGAAGTGCCGGATGATGCCAGAGGACAGTTCGCCAGTGCAGTAGATGATTTTCAGGAATCCGGTGATCAGCTGGAGGAAGATTTTGGATATGAAGAAAATGATTATAATCAGCCCGGTGGATCATTAAATTCAACCTTAGAAGAGGAAAATGCTCCTTACGGCGATGAAGATCATCTGGAGTTCGAGGACTTATATGAGGAAGAGGAAGACAACCTGGAGGAAACCCCGGTTCAAAACCACCTCATGATCGAAGCAAGGACTCCTGAAAAAGGACTTCAAATGGCTGTTGAAGCCTTAAAACAAATTCACAATGAAAATAACGTTAAGAATCCGGTGGCCAAAATCACTGGTTCCAAGTTATCCAACCGGGGAGTACTGGCATCTGCAGACAGGCTGGCCGGAAAAGATCTGGTCATTGAAGAAGCCGGTGATCTTACCAGAGAAGCGTTGGATGAATTAAATCAATTGATGGACCAGGATACAAGCGGAATGATCGTGGTTCTTATTGATAACCCAAAGCAAATGGAAACCCTTCACCAGGAGCATCCAGCACTGGCAAGTAAATTTGAGTGCATTGGAAGCGGGGAAGAAGCCCCGGTTTTCAGTGTGAGAGAAACGGTGCGGAAGGAAAGGCCGGTAAAAGTCGTTCAGAAGCCTGCTTTTAAACCTTTGACTCCTGCTTTTAATAAGAAAGACTTAAGAGAAGAATCCTACGAAGATTATGGAGAGCAGGAATATAGTTATGAATCGGATTCCTTGCAGGAGAATGAATATGGGCATGCCGGAGCCTATGTAAACGGAACCTATGATAATGGAACCTTTGAAAACGGCTCCTTTGAAAACGGCTCCTATGAAAATGGCTCCTATGGAAACGATGCTTATGAAGACGGTGTCTATGAAGACAATGATTTCTATGAAGAGAGTGAAGAATTCCGCCCATCTGTCCGGGATGAGGAAGGCCCTGGTTTTCAGGGAGAAGAAATGGATATTGACGAATTCGCCCAATATGCCTGTCGTTATGCCAATGAGATCGACTGCAGCATTACCGGAAAAAGCATGCTGGCACTCTATGAAAGAATTGAGATCATGGAAGAGGATGGACTTCCTTTAAACAGAGCCAATGCAGAAAGTCTGATTGAAGAGGCGGCTGACCGTGCGGAAAAGCCTTCCATTGGAAAACGGATTAAAGGTCTGTTTTCCTCAAAATATGACAAAGACGGCCTTCTTGTTTTAAAAGAAGAACATTTCATTTATTAAATTGGAGTATCAAACGTGGATATTAAACTCATTGCAATTGATTTGGATGGAACCTTGTTAGACAGTAAAAAGCGACTTTCGGATGTCAACCGCCAGGCACTCATCCAATGTGTTCAAAAAGGAATATGGGTTGTTCCGTGTACTGGACGAACAGTGCATGGAATACCTGAAGAAATAAAAGGCATTTCCGGAATCCGTTATGCAATTACCACCAATGGAGCGGTCATTGAGGACATGGAAGAAAAAACGGTTATTGACACCCAGATGTTATCCCGGGAACAAGCGCTGGAGCTTTTGCACCTGGTAGAACCTTACTATGTTATGTACGATCCCTACATAGACAGACGTGGGATAACAGAACCACGCTTTTATGAACATTTATCAGAATACGGCCTGCCGCCTGAATTACAGGAAATGGTCTTTCAGACCAGGGATGTTCATCCTAATATCATAGAGTTTGTAGAGAAGAGCGATAAGCCAGTGGAGAAAATCAACCTGTTTTTCCCCGAAATGGAAGAGCGCGCCAAACTTAGGGCTGAATTGGAGAAAAGAGAGGATATTCTGGTCACCTCCTCCATACCAAACAATCTGGAGATCAATGCGATCGGAGCGACAAAAGGTGAGGCAATCTTAAGGCTCGCTTCCCATTTAGGGCTCAGCGGAAATCAGACAATGGCAATTGGAGATGGGGAAAATGACATTTCCATGATTCAAAAGGCAGGAATCGGAGTGGCTATGAAAAATGGAAGCAAAGAGCTCCATGCGGCTGCTGACTATATAACGGATACGAATGATGAAAACGGAGTGGCATCAGCTATTAACCGTTTGGTATTCGGAGCAAAAGGTTGAAAGAAAGATATCCTTCAACTTTGAGTTTGTGAATCAACTGGATATGTTCACATATCCAGTTGATTTATTAGGAGACAAATTATGACGAAGCTATATATGGAAAACTG